>CAYPVZ010000058.1:0-10798 GCA_964414235.1 uncultured Rhodothermales bacterium
TCAAGGAGATCTGCTAGCAACTGACGTGCCTCTTCGTGGACAACGGGCTGCTTCGGGCCGGCGAGTTCGAGCAGGTCCAGGCCACCTTCCGCGACGGCTTCGACATCGACCTCCGCGCCGTCGACGCGTCCGAGCTGTTCCTCGGCCGGCTGGCGGGCGTCGCGGAGCCGGAAGAGAAGCGCAAGATCATCGGGCGGACGTTCATCGAGGTCTTCGAGGCCGAGACGGAGAAGATCACGGCCGAGCTGGGCCACAAGCCGCGCTTCCTCGCGCAGGGCACGCTCTACCCGGACGTCATCGAGTCGGTCAGCTTCCGCGGGCCGAGCGCGACGATCAAGACGCACCACAACGTCGGCGGGCTGCCGGAGACGCTCGGATTCGAGCTGGTCGAGCCGTTCCGGGAGCTGTTCAAGGACGAGGTCCGTGACGTCGGCCGCCAGCTCGGCGTGCCCGACGCGATCATCCGCCGGCACCCGTTCCCCGGCCCCGGGCTGGCCGTCCGCATCCTCGGCCCCGTCGACCGGGAAAAGGCCGACCTGCTCCGCAAGGCCGACACGATCTGGCTCGACGAGCTGGAGACGTCGGGCACCTACGACGACGTCTGGCAGGCCTTCGCCGTGCTGCTGCCCGTCCAGTCGGTCGGCGTGATGGGCGACTACCGGACCTACGAGCAGGCCGTCTGCCTCCGCGCCGTGACGTCGACCGACGGCATGACGGCGGACTGGGCCAAGCTGCCGTACGACGTCCTGGGCCGTGCCTCGAACCGGATCATCAACGAGGTCCGGGGCATCAACCGGGTGGCCTACGACGTGTCCTCGAAGCCGCCGGCGACCATCGAGTGGGAGTAGCGAGGTCGCCCGCCGCGGCGCCGCGGGGGGGGGGCTGGCGTCGGCGCGGAGATCGCGCCACGCCGGGTTGGCGGCGTTGACGAGGGCGACCTTCTTCGCCCGCCGCCATCCTTTCAACTGCTTCTCGCGTGCGATAGCGTCGCGGGCATCCGGGTAGGGCTCGGTGTAAATCAACCGATCCAGCGCGTAGCGCCCTGTGAACTGCTCGTGGCCGCTGGCGGCGTGTTCGGCCATCCGCCGCTCTAGGTCGTTTGTCACGCCGACGTAGAGCGTGCCAGAGCGGTTCGTGAGGATGTAGATCCAGTACGTGCGCGGCGCCGACATGCCTTCGCGATACGGCCCACTCTCCGATCTCCCTCGCCTGTCATCCTGAGCGAGCGGAGCGAGTCGAAGGATCTCTGGTGCGACGGTGTCTTCTGCCGAAGGCGAGAGCGCTGGCCCTCGCGCCGTGGTCGGCAGAGATCCTTCGACTCCGGGCTGCGCCCTCCGCTCAGGATGACATCCTCAACCTCGGTGCCGAGGCGGGCGGGGCTGAACGGAGACACCGCCGAGGCGCCTCTGTACGTCCTGGACGGGGCTCCGTGAGCCCTCGGCGAGCCTCTGTACCCCCTGGACGGGTCGTTGTGAGGCCTGGTACGTCCTCTGCGAGCCCTGGACGGGCCTCTGCGAGCCCTGGACGAGCCTCTGCGAGCTCTGGACGAGCCGTTGTAACGTTACAACGGCTCGTCCAGGGGACCCCGCCTCGGGACCGAGGTGGGCAGAGTCAGGCGAACTGGAGCCGGCGGCCCTTCGGTTCAGGGATGGCGCGGCCCAGCTCGCGCGCTGTCTCGATCCACGCGCGGATCGCGTCTTCGGCGTTGGCGACAGCCTCGGCGTAGGACTCGCCGTCCGACATGCAGCCGGGGAGTTCGGGGACCTCTGCGATGTACGAGCCGTCCGCGTCGCTCCAGTAGAGGACGAGCTCGTAGCGGAGGTCAGGGGCGGAAGACACGCTCGTTGTGGTAGTCGAGGAATGCCCGCTCTGGCCCATCGATGGCGTTTGTCGGAGAACGTAGGGCCTGACCGTGGAGGGCGTAATACTCGCGGCCGTTTTCGAACTCCTCCCGGATCCGAGCACTCACCTCAATGGCGCGGCGCCCAGCGTCTACCGTCAGATATCCGGAGTCGAACAGCTGGTGGATGTCCGCCCTCAGCAGAAGCCCATTCTGCACACGGTGGGGCCCCGAGGCTGCGTAGGGTTTGATGTGAGCGGCCTGGAGTGCCGGTAGCGTTCTCTCCCCCGTGAAGGCGCATCGACGTCCGTAGGCCTCTGTTACGAGCAATCGAAAAGCGCCCTGCCCTAGCCGCTGCTGCACGATCCGCTCTCCATACCGAGCCGGCTCCTCGGCCACACTTCCAGTGATGGGAGAGCGCGCTGCCAATCGGTCCTGCACGGCGGACCAGAGTCGCCTCCCCTCGGCGTCCGACATGCCGTAGCCCTTCCCGCTCACGATCTGAGATGCCCAGTCTGTAGGGACCGGAATCCAGTCGGCCTCGGCGAAAAAAAAGGGCTGTGCCAGGACGATGCAGCCGATCTGGGGGTTCGGACTCACGCCCGCGCCACGACGGAGCTGCTGAAGGCGGTCGAGAAACGACCAGTAGTCTGGTGCCCCGTTCTTAACGCCGAACGTCTCCCACGCCGTGTGGGCGTCAAGCTGGGCATGGCGGACGAAGAAGCCGCCGCCCCCAATCGCATTTAGCGGTGCCTTGAGCTTGAAAAGAAAGAGCCCACCGGGCTCAAGCGCTCGGAAACGCCGACCACCTCCGGGCTGCCAGAAGTTGACCTCCTCCGGCTGCCGTGCCGCGAGGTAGCGAAACCAGTCGTGGTCGGTGACGCCGAGGTAAAGGTTCATTTCAAACGCTACCTCCGACCTCCTCCGCTCAGCAACCAGAAAAAAACGCCCCCGGCTCACGAAGAACCGGGGGCGCGACTGGCGACGACCGCCGCCAGTGGGACGAGGGCGAACGAATCAGCCGCAGCCGGTCGACGACCCGCAGTTCGGGCAGCTGTAGCAGCTTCCAGCGCGGACCGTGATGCCGCCGCAGTTCGGGCAGGCCGGCGCGTCGTCCTGATTGTCGAAGGCGCCGAGCTGTCCCTTGGCGTCGGCCGCCAGCGCGGCCTCGACGGTGCCGCCGACGTGGTGCGGCTGGCCGGCGTCGATGGCCGCCTGGGCCGTCGCGAACAGGTCCGCCTGCGACTGGTCCTCGGCCGGGCCATGGGCGCTCGCCTCGGCGGCCACCGCGACCACCGGGTCCGCCTCGGGCGCGTCGTCGGCCAGGTCGCGCTCGCCGCCGTCGCCGCCGCCGAGGAACTTGATCGAGAGGTAGCGGAAGATGTAGTCCGTGATCGACTTGGCGATCGGGATCTGCGGGTTGTTGGTGAACCCGGCCGGCTCGAAGCGGACGTGGCCGAACTTGCTCACGAGGTCCTCCAGCGGCACGCCGTACTGGAAGGCGAGTGAGATCGCCGTCGCGAAGCTGTCCATGAGCCCGGCGATGGTCGAGCCCTGCTTGGCCATCGTGATAAAGATCTCCCCGGGCCGGCCCGCGCTGCGGTGGCCCTCCGGGTAGAGCCCGACGTGGAGGTAGCCCTCGTGGCCGGCGACCGAGAACTTGTGCGTGACGCTCGGCCGCTCGTCCGGCAGGCGCTCGCGGTGGGGCCGGTAGACCACCTTCTCGACGATCTTCTCAACCTCCCGGATCTCGGGCGTCCCGCTGGCGGCGCCGTCGCCCGCGGTCGCGCCGTCGCCGGCGAAGGCCTCGGCGGCCTCGACCGTCTTGCCCTTCGTGTTGCCGCCGGACTTGGTCGAGAGCGGCTGGCTCCGCTTGGAGTTCTCGCGGTAGATGGCGACCGCCTTCAGGCCGAGCTCCCAGCTCTGCATGTAGGCGTCGGCGATGTCCTCGACCGTCGCGCTCTCGGGCAGGTTGACCGTCTTCGAGATGGCGCCCGAGATGAACGGCTGGCAGGCGGCCATCATCCGGATGTGGCCCATGTGCGAGATCGAGCGCTCGCCGTTGTGCGGCTTGAAGGCGCAGTCGAACACCGGGAGGTCCTGGGCGCGCAGGCCCGGCGCGCCCTCGATCGTGTCGTGCTCGTCGATGTGCTCCAGGATGACCTGCGCCTCGGCCTTCGTGTAGCCGAGCCGCGCCAGCGCCTCGGGGACCGTCTGGTTCACAATCTTCATCAGCCCGTCGCCCTTGCCCGCCAGCAGCTTGTACTTGACGAGGGCGAGGTCGGGCTCGATGCCGGTCGTGTCGCAGTCCATCATGAAGCCGATGGTGCCGGTCGGCGCCAGGACCGTCGCCTGGGCGTTGCGGTAGCCGTGGGCCTCGCCGAGGGCGACCATCCGGTCGGCGCTCTCCTGGGCGGCCTCCTTCAGGTAGCCCGGGCAGCTGGCGTCGATCTCGGCGACCGCGTCGCGGTGCATCCGCATGACCTCCAGGAAGGGCGTCTCGTTCTCGGCGTAGCCGTCGAACGGGCCGATCGCCTCGTTGGCGGCGATCTCAGCCGAGCGGGCGTAGGCCTCGCAGTGCTCGATGGCCATGAGCGCGGCGGCGACGGCGCGGCCCTCGTCCGAGTCGTAGGGCAGGCCCATCGACATGAGGAGGGCGCCGAGGTTGGCGAAGCCGAGACCGAGCGGCCGGAAGCGGTGGCTGTTAGCCGCGATCGACGACGACGGGTAGCCCGCGTTGTCGACCAGGATCTCCTGCGCCGTGATGAAGAGGCGCGAGGCGGCGCGGTAGCGCTCGACGTCGAACGTGCCGTCCTCCCGCTTGAACTTCATCAGGTTCAGGCTGGCGAGGTTGCACGCCGAGTCGTCCAAGAACATGTACTCCGAGCATGGGTTGCTGGAGTTGATCGGGCCGGTGTTCTTGCAGGTGTGCCAGCGCTGGATCGTGTCTTCGTACTGCGCGCCCGGGTCGCCGCAGATGTGCGTGCCCTCGGCGATCTGGAGCAGCAGGTCCTCGGCCGAGATCTCCTCGACGGCCTCGCGGCTGGTGACCGCCGTGAGCGCGTACGTCTCGCCGCGGTTGGCGGCCTCCATGAACGCGTCGTCCAGCCGGACCGACTGGTTCACGTTCTGGAAGGCGACCGAGCCGTAGGCGTCGCCGTTGAACGAGCCGTCGTAGCCCTCCTCGATGAGCGCCCACGCCTTGCGCTCCTCGGTCTGCTTGGCGCGGACGAACTCCAGAATGTCGGGGTGCCACACCTTGAGCGTCTGCATGATGGCCGCGCGGCGCGTCTTGCCGCCCGACTTGATCGTGCCGCCCGTCGCGTCCTGCACCTTCATGAACGAGACCGGGCCGCTCGGCGTCCCCCCGCCGCTCAGCTTCTCGTGGCTGCTGCGGAGCTTCGACCAGTCCGCGCCGACGCCGGAGCCGAACTTGAACAGCCGGGCGCTCTCGCCCATCAGCTGCCAGATGTCGTCGACCGAGTCGTCGACGGAGATGATGAAGCAGGCCGACGCCTGCGGCCGCTCGTACGGGTCGACGTCGACGACCTCCCCCTTCTCGAAGTCCCATCCGGAGATCGTCTTGCCGCCCGAGTCGCGGACGCCGTACTGGGCGTGGAGCCCGACGTTGAACCAGACCGGGCTGTTGAACGCGCCGACCTGGTTGGTGCAGAGCCACGTGAGCTCGTCGTAGAACGTCTCGGCGTCGGCGTCCGTCGCGAAGTAGTTCTGGTCGCGGCCCCAGTCCGTGATCGTCCGCGTCACGCGGTGGACGAGCTGCTTGAGGCTGTACTCGCGCTTGCCGTCGGCCGGCGAGCCGTTGCCCCTGGCGAGGTCGCCGTAGAAGTACTTGCTGGCGACGACGTTGACCGCCAGCGGCGAGAACGCGGCGGGGAACTCGACGCCGGTCTGCTCGAAGATGGCCTGGCCCGTGTGGTTCTTGATCGCGGCGTCGCGCGACTCCCAGGCGACGCTGTCGAACGGGTGCTGGCCCTCGGTAGAAAAGACGCGCTCGATGGTGTGCCCGCCCGACGGGGCGGGGGCCTTCTTCTTGGCCCTGGGGGGTGGGGGGGATGGGGGGACAAAAAAGGCGTCCCGGGACCTCGCCCCTGCGCGGCGCAGGCAGGCGGTCGGGAACGCCGAGGCCGTCGACGCGGGGGGCGGGGGCAGCCGGCGGCGCACTCAGCGCGGGCCCTGTCCAACCGTCCGTCCGGGTGAGGGCGATTCGAAGCGGACCTCAAGTAACCCGTGACGTGGCGGTCGTCGCAACCCTCTTCGATCCACGGGTTATCCACAGCCTGAGACGCTCCGTAGACTCCAATTTCCACATCGTGGACAGCATGTTGGAAGTGCCGGAATCGCCGTCAGGATTCGCCAGGAGCATCTGTTATTCCTGGTTCTCCACACGGCCATCGGGCCTCGCGCCGGGAGGACGGCGGGTCTGGAGACTCGTCCACATTCCCCTCGGGCCGATAACGGCGATCCAGAGCGACTGCCATCGGGCGACCGTTATGCAGTCGGGGGGTAGAGAACCGCCGCGGTCAGCGCTCTGGGCCGCCGCCTCCCGGCCGGCCCGTCCGTCGGAGGGGGCGGCATGGGCCGCCTCCCTCCCTCGTCGCTCGCCAGCGCCCGGCTGGCGGTGCCGACGCGCGGGGACGGGCCCCGCCGTCACGACCTAGAAGTCGTCGTCGTCGGGGTCGTAGTCGAGGCTGTCGTCGTCCTCGTCGAGCGAATCCACGTCGAGGTCGTCCTCCAGGTCCTCGTCGTCCACGTCGAGATCGTCGTCCAGACCGAGGTCATCGTCCAGGTCCTTCGTGAGATCGTCGTCGTCGTCGAAGTCGTCGTAGTCGTTCGAGAAGTCGTCCATTTTGACGCGCGGTGAGAGGGGGATGGGGCGAGTCTACAGCCCCGGTCGGACCGGGGCAAGGGGGAGCGGCGGGGAAGCGTCGGCGCCGCCCGGGGTGAATCGGGGGGGAAAGCGGAGGTCCGGGGGCCCTCCGATGGAGCCCGACGCCCACGCCCCCGTACCTTCCGCGTTCCCGATTCCAGACGCTCCATGTTCGACGACCGCAGCGCGTATCCCCACCCCGACGAGTTCAAGGTGGTCCGCCCCGAGTACTCCGACCCCGAGGACGAGGGCGACGACGTCATCGCGATCATCGAGATCGCTCCGTTCCGCGTCGTCGGCTACAGCGCGACGCGGCCGGGCGCCCGCCGCGCGGCCCTCTACGAGGCCGCCAAGCAGTACCGGACCTACCACCCCGGCTACCGCATCGAGAGCCCGTTTCCGGACGAGTTCGTCGACGGAAACGGCACGACGTGGACTCGCGTCCCGTCCGGCAAGCGCGACGACCTCGGGGACTACACGTTCACCGACGAGGACGGGGAGGACTCGGCCGACATCGAGCAGATGCTCCAGTGGGACGTCCGCCCCGAGCCCGTCTTCGAGGACGAGGGTGACGAGTAGCCGCCCGCTTCGGATCCGACCGTTCGGACGCCGCGCCCCGACCCGGGCGCGGCGTTTCTGTTTGGGCTCGCTCCCGACTGGCGGCGTGTGTCGCCAGCGGCGGCGTCAGGGCGCCAGCCGCTCGGTCCGCCAGCCGTCGCCGTCGCGGCGGTAGACGTGGCGGTCGTGGAGCCGGCTCCGCCGGCCCTGCCAGAACTCGACGGCCTCGGGGATCACGCGGAAGCCGCCCCAGAAGCCGGGGCGCGGGACCTCGTCGCCGGGGTTTTCGGCCTCGACCTCCCGGAGCAGCGCCTCCAGCGTCTGGCGGTCCGGGAGCGTGCGGCTCTGGGGGCTCGCCCACGCGCCGAGCTGCGACCGGCGCGCCCGGCTGGCGAAGTAGGCGTCCGCCGTCGCGTTGTCGACGCGTTCGACCGTGCCCTCGACGCGGACCTGCCGCTCCAACTCGGGCCACCAGAAGACGAGCGCCGCGCGCGGGGTCTCCGCCAGCTCGTTGCCCTTCCGACTGTCGACGTTGGTGTAGAAGCAGAAGCCGTGGTCGACGCCTTTGAGGAGGACCATCCGGGCCGAGGGCGCGCCGCTGGCGGCGACCGTCGCCAGCGTCATCGCGTTCGGCTCGCGCGTGCCGACGCGCTGCGCCTCGGCGAACCACGTCTCGAAGAGGGCGAACGGGTCGGCGGGGAGGTCGGCGGCGTCGAGGGCGCCGCGTTCGTAGGATTCGCGAAGGTCGGCGACGTCGGGCATGGGGGCGGGGAGAGGGAAGGGCGTGGGACGCGCCGTCCTGCACCAGGTGCCCGTCGAGATCAGACCGGGACCGGCGCGACGGCGAACCGGCGGCGGAAGACGGGCAGGAGCGCGGTCACGATGAACGCCGAGGCGAGCCCCAGCCCGGCCGAGGCGGCCCACAGCACGGCCGAGCCGTGTCGGGCGAAGACGATGCCGCCGAGCGCCGGCCCGAGCATCTTCGCCAGCCCCCAACTCGCGTGATAGACGCCCTGGTACGAGCCGCGCAGCTCGACCGGTGCCAGCTTTGCCACGAGCGTCGGGACGATGGGCAGGAACGCCATCTCACCGAGCGTCCAGACGACGGCACAGGCGGCGTAGGCGCCGAACGTGTGGGCCGGCACCTGGAGCCCGAGCCCGATGCCGATCAGAAGGACCGCCAGCGGCACGGGCCACGACGTCAGCCGCGCGCCGACGAACGCCGCGACGGGCAACCCGATGAGCACGATGAGCCCGCCGTTGACGCTGATGACGAGCCCGAAGTAGCGCTCGGGGATGCCGTCGCCCCCCATCGTGAGCGGGAGCGTGGTAAAGAGCTGCTGGAAGCCCATGCCGACGAGGAGCACGGCGAGCGCCAGCGCCGCCAGCGTGCCGTCGCGGGCGACTGGCGCCAGACTCACGTGCCGCCCCGATGCCGACGAGGCCGCAGCTGGGCGCGTCTCGGGCACGGCCACGAGCACGACGAAGGCATACGCCAGCAGCGACGCGCCTTCGAGCACGAACAGCCCGAGGTACGAGTGCTCGGCGAGGACGCCGCCCAGCGCCGGCCCGATGGCCGCGCCCAGGTTGATGGCCCAGTAGACGATGGCGAACGCCCGTGCCCGCTGCTCCTCGCCAACCATGTCGGCCACGGCGGCCGAGACGGCGGGCCGGTACATCTCGCTGAGCAGGCCGAAGGTGAACGCCAGCGCACCGATGACCGGGTAGGTCGGGGCGAACGGGATCGCCGCCATCGGGAGCGCCGCCGCGCCGAGGCTGGCGAGGAGCACGGGCCGCCGGCCGACCCGGTCCGACACCCAGCCGCCCAGGAAGCCGCCGGTGAACGCGCCGGCCCCGTACAGCGAGACCGCCAGCGTGCCCTGCTCGACGGAGTAGCCCCGCTCCCCGGTCAGGTAGAGCGTGAGGAAGGGCAGCACCACGAGGCCCGTCCGGTTGACGAACGTGCCGACGACGAGGGCCCAGAAGGGGCGGGGGTAGGCCGCGAGGGCGGTCCGAAGGCGGTCGGGCACGGGGTCGAATGGTCCGCGCCCCGGCGGGGAGAACCCGCCGGGGCGCGAAGGAGGAGCGCGAGGCGCCTCGGACTACTTCTTCTCCAGCTTGTCGGCCGCCTTGCCGATGAGCTCGGTGGCCTTGTCCGTGGCCTTGTCGGCGAGGCCGGAGGCCAGGCTGGCGGCCTTGCCGGCGATGTCGGTCGCCTTGTCCTTGACGCCGTCGGGCGCCTTGTCGGCCAGCTTGTGAGCGGTGTCGCCGGCGACGTCGGCCGCCTTGTCGGCGGTGTCCTTCGCCAGCTTGGCGGCGGAGTCCTTCAGGCTCTTGAGATCCATGGCGATGGGGGAGAGGAGCCGGAGTGTACGCCGCTCCCGCCGAACGGTCCCCAGGCCCGGCGGCTCGGGCTAGGCCCGGAGCCGCTCGTTCTCCTTGGTCAGCCGGTCAATCTCCCGGATGGAGCCCTGGAGGTGGGCCCGGAGGTTCTCGTGCTCCTCCTGGAGGGCGTCCAGCTCCTGCTGGAGCCGGTCGATCTCGGCCTTGACCTCGCGGAGGCGGCTCTTGGAGACTCGGATGATGTCGGCGTCGTCGCTCATGCGGGGGGCGGGCGGCCCGGCTCGGGAGGGGGCGAAGCTACGGAGCGGCGGGGCTCAGCGGCGCTCTGGCGTGCCGTCGTCCTGGCCATCGCCGCCCTGGCGGGGTGCCTCGGCGCCGGGCAGGCGCGGGATGTCGTCGGCGGCGACGGCAGCCCGCTGCTCCAGCGTGAGGCGGAAGGAGCCGCCGCCGTCGGTGGCCCCGACGAGGACGCGGTACGTCCCGGGCGTGGGGATGACGAAGTTGCGGATGCGGGCGCGGTCGCCGTCGGGCGAGGCCGGCGTCCGCGTCCCGTCCGGCCCGACGAGCGTGAGCGACGGGGTGAAGCCGTCGGCCCGGACCTCCAGGTCGACGCGGTCGCCGAGGCGGCCCTGGAGCGAGTAGGGGCGCGTGTCGCCCGCCGCCAGCGTGTCGGAGACGGCGCGGCCGTCGGTCGGGAGCGGGGTGCCCTGCGGCGCGGCCGGCGCGGCGGCCTCAACGGCCAGCTGGATGGTGTAGGCGCCGCGCTGGTTGGCCGTCTGCGACGTCACGAGGGCCGTGTACGTGCCGGCCCTGGCCGGTGTGAACACAAACGTGACCACGCCGCCGGCCCGGCCCGTCTCGCCGCGCACGGCGCCGTCCGGGCCCTGCACCGTCACGACCGGCGCGAACGTGCTCGTGCGGACCGTGATCGTGTGCTCGCGCTCCTCGGCGCCCGCGAACTGGAAGCGGTCGCGGTAGAAGCCGTCCACCTTCTCGCTGACGGCGCCGAGCTCGGCCTGGAGCTCGCCGCCGTTCGGCGCGAGCGGCCGGACCGTCGCCTCGCGGCGCACGCGGAGCTGGTAGGCGCCCGTCTGGGCGGGCTGGCGCGACGTGAGGAAGACCCGGTAGAGGCCCGGCCCGCGGAGGTTCGCCACGGCGACGGTCCGCGC
>CAYPVZ010000059.1:0-10723 GCA_964414235.1 uncultured Rhodothermales bacterium
GACGAATGCTCTCCACGTTGCCCTTCTCCTCCGCCAGGTGTGCGCGCAGCTCGCCCATCTCGCGCCCCCTGCTGGCCAGGTCGGCCTCCTTGCCGCGCAGCTCACCCTCCCAGCGCACCAGCGCCGCCTCTACCGTGGCGCTCGGACCTTCCGTTTTCGCCTGTTCGACACGGGCGAGAATGGCGGCTTGCGCCTCGGGCGTGCGCTTGTGTGGCGAATGCAGAATGGCGAGCGCGGCAATACGGTCCGGATGATCCTGAGCGAAGCGCCGCCAGGGGCGACCCGGGCGGCGCTCGCTGGCCAGACGGCAGGGCCGTCTAGAACTGAAAGACGATGTAGACTCCGACGCCGACGAGGGCGGCGAGGGCCGTCATCGTGGGGATGAGGCGGTTCATGAACCCGGGATGTGTGAGAGAGAGTCTGTCTCAGGCGGTGCCGGAACCCTTGGAGAGAGTTTTCCACACCGGGAACCTGCGACGCTGCAAGGTACAGGGCTGTGGATATCCCCCGCAACCCCTTGTCCCAGGGAACGCTAGCCGTTTTTTCAGGCCGGAACGAGGGGTTCTGTCTCACGTATCGCTCCATCTCAGATCCTCCATGTCGATGCGCGCCACCGTCATTGCTCTGTCCGTCCTTGCAATGGCCCTGCCGGCTGAGGCCCGACGGGGCCCTGATGGGTCCCCACCTTTTTTACGTTATCGAACTGTATCCGATAGTCTGGAGCCGGCGCGGGCGTCGTCGGCCATGGTGTCGACGCCGCACCCGGAGGCCAGCCGAGTCGGCCTTCGAATCCTCCGCCAGGGCGGCAACGCGGTCGATGCGGCCGTGGCCATCGGGTTCGCCATCGCCGTCGTCAGCCCGGATGCCGGCAACCTCGGCGGTGGCGGTTTTCTTGTGCTCCGGCGGTCGGACGGAACGGCGACGTCGTGGGACTTCCGGGAGAAGGCACCACTGCGAGCGAGCCGCGACTACTACACGACGACCGGCGCGTCGTCGCGAACGGGCCACCGGGCCGTCGGCGTGCCCGGGACGGTCGCTGGCCTGCTGGCGGCGCACGCGGCCGAGGGCCGCCTCCCGCTCGACATCGTCCTCACGCCGGCGATCCAACTCGCCGAAGGCCAGTGGCTCTCGGGACGCAACGCGATCCTGTTCAACCAGTACCGCGAGGACTTTGCGCGCTTCGCGTCCACCGCGCGCTACTTCACGAAGCCCGACGGGTCGATGTATGCGCCGGGCGAGCGGTTCGTGCAGTCCGACCTCGCGGCCGTGCTGTGGCGCATCCAGTCCGACGGGCACGACGGCTTCTACCGGGGCCGCACGGCCGACCTCATCGTGGCCGAGATGGAGCGGGGTGGGGGACTCATCTCGCACGAGGACCTCGCGGGCTATCAGGCGATCGAGCGGCCCGTGTTGGAGAGCACGTACCGGGGCTATCGCGTGATCACGATGGGGCCGCCCTCGGCCGGCGGTGTGGCGCTGGCGCAGGCGCTTCGCGCCGTCGAGCCGTACCCGCTGGGCGCCTACGGCTTCCAGTCGGACGACGCCGTCCACCTCGCGGGCGAGGCGCTGCGGCGGGCCTTCGCCGACCGCGCGCACTGGCTGGGCGACCCTGACTTCGTCGACGTTCCGGCCGAGGCGCTCATCGCCCCTCGCTACGTCCGCCAGCGGATGGCGACGTTCGACCCGAGGCGGGCGTCGTCGAGCCGCTCGGTGGGGCACGGGACGCCGCCAGTCGTCCGCGAGGGAACGGAGACGACGCACCTTTCCGTCGTCGACGACGAGGGCAACGCGGTCGCCCTGACGGTCACGCTCAACGACTACTTCGGCTCCAAGGTGGTCGTCGACGGCGCCGGCTTCTTCCTCAACGACGAGATGGACGACTTCGCGACGGCGCCCGGCGGCGCGAACGGCTGGGGCCTCGTGCAGGGCGAGGCGAACGCCATCGCGCCCGGCAAGCGCATGGTGTCGTCGATGACGCCGGTCGTGCTGGAAGACCCCGAGGGCCGGCTGTTCTTCGTCGGCGGCTCGCCCGGCGGCTCGCGCATCATCTCGACCGTGTTCCAGGTGATCACGAACGTGATCGACTTCGGCCAGGACGCGCAGGTCGCCGTGGCGCTGCCGCGGTTCCACCACCAGTGGCTGCCGGACACGATGGAGTACGAGGCCGGCTTTCCGTCGGCGACGCTCGACGGGCTCCGCCAGCGCGGCTGGACGCTTGACCGGCTCGTCCGCTTCGGCGCGGCCAACGTCATCGTCGTGCGCTACGCGCCGGACGGCACATCCTCGCTCGAAGGTGGCGCCGACCCCCGCCGCCGCGACGACGACGCGCGAGGGTACTGAGGAACGAGGCCGCTCGCCCGTCCATTTCTCGCAGCCATCCGCCTCTGCCATGCCCTTGGATCTCTCCCGCATCGACGCGCTCGTCTTCGACATCGACGGGACGCTGGCCGACACCGACGACCACCTCGTGGCCCAGCTGGCGGCCGTGCTCGACGGCGTGCCGTTCGTCGATGGGCGCGAGGCCGCACGCCTGGCGCGACAGATCGTGATGGGCGCCGAGACGCCGGTCAACGCGCTCTACGAGGCGATGGACCGGTACGGCCTCGACGCCGGATTCCACCGGCTCAAGGACGGTGTTCGCACGCTCGCCCGGCGCGTCCGCGAGCAGCGCCAGCGGCGCGAGGCCCGCCCGGCAGAGGCCGCCGACGAAGTCCCGCACGACATGGTACCGGACGTGGCCTCCATGCTCCACGCGCTCGCCGAGAGGTTTCCGATGAGCGCGATGTCGACGGGCGGCGAGGCTCGCATCCGGGCGTTTCTGGAGCACCACGGCGTGCTGGGCTCCTTCACCACCGTCGCAGGCGCCCAGACGACACCCCGGATGAAGCCCTATCCCGATCCGCTCGTCTTCTGCGCCGACGCGATGGGCGTTCCCCCCGAGCGCTGTCTCGTCATTGGCGACACAACGGTCGACATGCGGACGGCGGCGGCTGGCGGTGCGCAGGCTGTCGGGGTTCTCTGCGGGTTCGGAACGGAGGACGAGCTTCGGGCGACGGGAGCTGATCTGATCCTCGTGACGACCTCCGACCTTCTCGGCGTGCTGGCGCCCACTGAAGAGACGCTCGACCAGAGCGCCGAGCCGACGGCACAGCCAGACGAAGACGCCACCGCGCGGGGAGGGTCCCACTGACGCCCCGGGGCGAGGCTTCGGGTAGGCGACTGAAAACGGGAGAGTTATCCGAAAGTGCGGGATGCGTGTTCGTGCTTGATCTCGCGCAGAAAAAATAGGGGATGACGATGGGGTGGTAATGGGGCGATTTCTTATGGTTCCGGAAGGATTAGGGCGTCGGGAAGCGCTTTCGTGGATTGTGGCACCGTTAATCGTGAGGCCAGAGGGGTGGCGCGGGCACATTCAGGGCCTATCCTGTAACGCCTTCGCCACATTCCGCCCATGGCCATCCTTTCGCTCGCCCTCCTTCTGTCCATCGGCTCCCCGCAGGCCTCGGACGCCAATCTCCCCAACTGGGCTGCCCCGACTGAGGTCCCTGGACTCGCCGCGCCGGACGCTCCCAAGGTCGCCCGCCTCCCCCCGACCCCAGGCGGTGGGGCCCCCCCGGCTCAGGTCCCGGTCGACGGCGGCCTATCTCTCCTTGCGCTCGCCGGAGCGGGCTACGCCGCCCGTCGTCTGCGGGCCCGCCAGTAAGTCGTCGCACCTACCACACGAACGCGAACCCATGAAACGGTTGCTCCTTCTCGCCATCGCGGCTCTCCTCGCTCTCCCTGCTGCGGCGCAAATCTCGATCAGCGGCCTCCCCGGAGGCACCTACACGCAAGGCTTCGACGACTATACGGGTGCGGGATTCTCCCCGACCCCGTCGACGGGCCAACTCGACTCCGACGACTTTGCCGTCTCCGGTAACAGCGACGGCGACGTCGATTTCGGAGGCACCAGCACGTCTGGTGACAACGCCCGCGGCACGGCCGCTGCTGGTGTCTCCTCAGGCGGCGTGTACGCCTTCACCTCTGCCACGGGCCCGACGCTCGGAGTCCAGCCTGCCGGCTCTGACTTCACCCCCGGCGCCTTCTACGTCCGCTTCCGCAACGATACGGGCAGCGCGATCACCGACGTCTCGGTCAGCTACGACATCTATGTCCGGAACGACCAGTCCCGCTCGAACAGCTTCGACCTGGGGTATGCGACGGGCACGGCGGTGACCGCCCCGGCCGGTCTCACGTATACCGAGCCTGGCGGGGACTTCGACTACGTGTCGCCAGAGGCGTCCAGCGGCAGCAGCCTCGCCGTTGCCGCAAGCCCCTCGGGGACCCTCGCCGGCATCACGATCGCAGCCGGGGACGATCTTGTCCTCCGCTTTTATAGCGACGATGTGTCAGGCGGCGGTTCGCGTGACGAGATCGCCCTCGACAACCTGGAGGTGACGTTCGCCGTCGGGTCTGCCGAGGAGACGGTGACCGCCCCGCTGGCGGGTCGTTACGGCGCCGACGGCGTCGAGAACAACGGCGCCGGCTGGCGGCTGCTCGGCATGCCCGTCGAGGGCGTCGACGTGGCGGACCTCGCGGCGATCAACCTCGTGCAGGGCGTGCCCGCCGGTGCCGAGAACGGACCCCAGTTCCCTAGCGGCGCCGACATCCTCCTGAGCGCGGTGAACGCGGCGGGGACCGACTATGACAGCCCGGACGACACGGACTACGTCTTCGAGCCCGGCGACGGCTTCTTCTGGTACTGGTACGACAACAACACGGTACCGAACGAGGCTTCGTTCGGCGGCGGCACCAGCCGCTCATACGAGAACGCTTCGGTCGATCTCTCGGTTACGGGCACCGTTCCGACCAGTGACGTCACGCAGGAGTACCCGCTCCAGGCTGCGGCGACCAACGCGTACATGATCGCCAACCCGTTCGACGAGGACCTCGCGACGGGCGCCTCGGGCATCGAGGTGAGCGGCATCGGCACGGGTACGGTCCAGGCCGACCTCAGCGTCTGGGACCCCGCCGACGGCACGTTCTCGACGCTCGCCCGCGACGACGCCAACGTCCTGGCGGTCTTCCAGGGCGCGTTCATCGAGGTCGCCGAACCCAGTGGGGCCGGGCCGGCCACGGTCACGTTCCTCGCCGCCGGCCGTAGCGGCGACGCGACCACGGAGCTCCCGGCGCGCCGGGCCCCGGATCGCCTCTCGCTCGTGTTGGAGGGCGACCTCGTCTCGGGCACTCACGTCGTCGACCGGGCCGCGCAGATCCGCGCGGTCGAAGGTGCCGGCGCGGGCTGGGACGTCTACGACCTGACCAAGCTCTACCCGCCGCCCTCGCACTACGCGCTGCTCGCCCCGACGAGCACGCGAGACGGCTTCCTCTACCGCCAGTCGGTCTACTCGATCAGCGACGAACTGGCCGGCTCGACCGAGGTCCGCGTCGGCTTCCTCGCTACCACGCAGGGGCGCTTCACGATCACGCCGGTGGGCCTCCGCTCGCTTCCGGCGGGCTGGTCGGCGACGCTCTATGACGCCGTGATGGGCAAGACCGTCACGCTCGCGGAGGGAACGCCCTATGTGTTCGAGGCCGTCGCCACGGCCGGCTGGGAGGATCGGTTCACGGTGTCTCTGGTCTCTGGCGCGACCGCGGCCGGTCCGGATGCCGCCGCCGCCGTCCGCATCGGCGAGGTGTACCCGAACCCGGCCGTCGGCCAGGCGCGCCTTTCGGTCGAGGTCGACCAGGCCCAGCGCGTGGCTCTCACGGTGTTCGACGCCGTCGGTCGCCGTGTCTCCGTCGCTGTCGCCGAGCTGGCGGCCGGCGAGGCCCGCCTCCTGACGCTCCCGACGTCCGACCTCGCCCCGGGCGTCTACGTGGTCCGCGTCGCGGGCACGACGTTCGCTGAAAGCCGGCGCCTCGTCGTGACGCGGTAGAGGTTCGCCTCACTGCGGAACGCGCGCGGGCGCGGGGCTCCGGCCTCGCGCCCGCGCCCATTGTTGGGCCAGGCCCTCCGTATCCTGCGATCCGTCGCCCCTGCCGATTCCCTCTTCTGATGCCCGCGCTCACGCCCGCCTCCCGCATCTTCGTCGCCGGCCATCGCGGCCTCGTGGGCTCTGCTGTCGTCCGCCGCCTCCGTGCGGCCGGCTACGGCGATCTCATACTTCGGACGCGGGCCGAGGTCGACCTCCGCGATCGCCGCGCCGTCGACGCGCTGTTCGAAGAGACGCGGCCGGACGGCGTGGTGCTGGCGGCGGCCAAGGTCGGCGGCATCCTCGCCAACGCGACCTATCCGGCCGACTTTCTGACGGACAACCTCGCCATCGCGCTCAACGTGATCGAGGCTGCGCACGCGGCGGGCGTCGGCACGCGGGGGCGGCTCGCGTTCCTGGGCTCGTCGTGCATCTACCCGAAGCTGGCGCCCCAGCCGATCCGTGAGGAGCACCTCCTGACGGGCCCGCTGGAGCCGACGAACCGGGCCTACGCGCTCGCCAAGATTGCCGGCCTGGAAGCCGCCGAAGCCTTCCACACGCAGCACGGCGACGACTTCGTCAGCCTCATGCCGACGACCCTCTACGGGCCCGGCGACAACTGCGACCTGCAGACGAGCCACGTGCTGCCGGCGCTGATCCGCAAGTTCCACGAGGCGCGCGGCGCCGGGCCCGGCGGCACCGACGAGCCGGTCACGCTCTGGGGCTCCGGCACGCCGCGCCGCGAGTTCCTGCACAGCGACGACCTCGCCGACGCCGTGGCGTTCGTCCTGGAGCTCCCCGAAGACGCGCTCCGCCAGTCGGCGCCGGACGGGCTGATGAACGTAGGCGTGGGGGAGGACGTGACGATCCGCGCGCTGGCGGAGCTCGTGCGCGACGTCGTCGGGAGCGAGAGCGAGATCGTCTGGGACACCTCGAAGCCGGACGGGACGCCGCGCAAGCTGCTCGACGTGGGGCGGCTCCACGGTCTCGGCTGGCGCGCGCAGACGGGCCTCCGCGAGGGTATCGAGGCCACGTATCGCTGGTTCTTCGAAGCCGTCGCGGCGCCGGCCGCGGGTTAAACCCCGCCGCGGAGGCGGTCGCCGAGAGAGGCCGGCAGGCCGAGCTTGGCGATGCGGTCGGCCGTCATCGCGTGGTCGTAGTGCGCTCGGACGTGCTCGACGGTGCCGGCCTCGGTGTCCCACAGCGCGAACGACAGCCGCGAGTCGTGGTCGCGTGGCTGCCCGACGCTACCGACGTCTACCAGGAACCGGTGACCGGGGCGGACGCGGAACACGCCGAGCGTCTCCGAGAGGATCGCGGGCTTGTGCGAGTGGCCGACAAAGCAGAGATCGGTCTCGAACGCCATGAACTGCTCGCGTGCGTCGCCATAGGTCTCGATCCGCGGCCACATCTCAGGGTAGGCCGGGCCCGCGTGTGCGAAGGTTGCTCCGAAGCGCTCGGCCGTGAGCGGGAGGCCCGCCAGCCAGTCGAGGTCATCGTCGCTTAGCATCTCGCGGTGCCGCCGGGCCGCCACCTGTCCGTCCTTCGGAAGCCTATCGATTTCGTTACCTGTGGCTACGGCGGCGTCGTGGTTGCCCAAAACCACGAGGTCCGCCCGGGCGCGGATGACCTCCAGCACCTCGGCCGGAGAAGGCCCGTAGCCCACGACGTCCCCCAAACAGACGAGATGGTCGGCGCCGAGCGCGTCGACCCGGTCGAGGGCGGCCGTGAGCGCTTCGAGGTTGGCGTGGACGTCGGAGAGGACGGCGATGCGCATAGAGGAGTCCGGGGGGTGACCAAGCTAGCGCCGCCGCGCTCCTATCTTCCGGGCCCCGCGTCGTCGCTCCCCGCCCCGCCTGTGTCCCGGTCTCCCCAGTCTCTCCTCGTCACCGGCGGCGCCGGGTTCATCGGGTCGAACTTCGTCCGGTGGGTGCTGTCGCAGACGGCCGCGCGCGTCGTCACGCTCGACGCGCTGACGTACGCCGGCCGTCTCGCCTCGCTGGCGGACCTCCCGGACGCCTCCCGGCACACGTTCGTCGAGGGCGACGTGGCCGACGACGCGCTCGTCGCGCGGGTGATGGAGGAGCACGACGTCGACCTCGTGGTCCACTTCGCGGCTGAGAGCCACGTCGACCGCTCGATCCATGGGCCGGCAGCGTTCGTCCACGCGAACGTGGTCGGCACGTTCGGGGCGCTGGAGGCCGCCCGGCGCGTGTGGGGCACGCGGTCGGACGTCCGGTTCCATCACATCTCGACCGACGAGGTCTACGGCACGCTCGGGCCCACCGACCCGGCCTTCACCGAGACGACGCCCTACGACCCGTCCTCGCCGTACTCGGCCACGAAGGCCGCCAGCGACCACCTCGTCCGAG
Organism: uncultured Rhodothermales bacterium; assembly: GCA_964414235.1. Classification (GTDB taxonomy): domain Bacteria; phylum Bacteroidota; class Rhodothermia; order Rhodothermales; family Rubricoccaceae; genus Rubrivirga. The sequence continues at coordinate 8,327 of CAYPVZ010000059.1, forward strand.
CCTACGGGCGGACGTACGGGCTCCCGGTCTCGGTCACGAACTGCTCGAACAACTACGGCCCCTACCAATTCCCGGAGAAGCTTCTCCCGCTGACGCTCCTGCGCGCGCTGGCGGGCGAGCCCATCCCGATCTACGGCGACGGCCAGCAGGTCCGCGACTGGCTCTACGTCGAGGACCATTGCGAGGCCATCTGGCGCGTCGCCACCGAGGCCGAGGCGGGCGCCACCTACAACGTGGGCGGAGACAACCAGCCGACGAACCTGGAGCTCGTCCGCGCGCTCTGCCACGTCCTCGACGAGCGCCAGCCCGGCGGCGCGCCGCACGACCGCCTCATCACGTTCGTCCCGGACCGGCCCGGCCACGACCGCCGCTACGCCATGGACACGACCGCCATCCGCCGCGACCTCGGCTGGGCCCCGCGACACACGATCGACGAGGGCCTGGAGGCGACGGTCGACTGGTACCTCGCGCACGGCGACTGGCTGGCGGACGTCGCGGGCGACGAGGGCTACCGGCTCTGGGAGGCCGCCCACTACACCGACCGGGCCGCGTCGTGAAAGGGATCATCCTCGCCGGCGGGCACGGCACGCGGCTCCGGCCGCTGACGCTCGTGCAGAGCAAGCAGCTCCTCCCGGTCTACGACAAGCCGATGGTCTACTATCCGCTGAGCACGCTGATGCTGGCGGGCATCCGGGAAGTCCTGCTCATCTCGACGCCCGAGGCGCTCCCGGCCTTCCGCCAGCTCCTCGGCGACGGCTCTGCGTGGGGGATGGCCATCTCGTATGCCGAGCAGGCCGAGCCGCGCGGGCTGGCGGAGGCGTTCCTCATCGGGCGCGAATTCGTCGGCGGCGAGCCGGTCTGCCTCATCCTCGGCGACAACCTCTTCTACGGAGCCGGGCTCTCGGCCCAACTCCAGCGTGCGGCGACGCTGGACGAGGGGGCCTGCGTCTTCGCCTACCCCGTCCGCGACCCGGAGCGCTACGGCGTCGTCGAACTGGACGAGGGCGGGCGGCCTGTCGGCCTGGAAGAAAAGCCGGAGCACCCGCGGTCGTCGCTGGCGGTCGTCGGGCTCTATTTTTACGGCCCGGACGTCGTCGACGTCGCGGCCGGTCTGGCGCCGTCGGAGCGGGGCGAGCTCGAAATCACCGACGTCAACCGGGTGTATCTGGAACAGGGCCGGCTGTCGGTCGAGGTCTTCGGGCGGGGCACGGCGTGGCTCGATGCCGGAACTCACGAGTCCCTTCTCGACGCGGCCCAGTTCGTCCACGCCGTCCAGGCCCGCCAGGGCATGATGATCGCCAGCCCCGAGGAGATCGCCTTCCGCAAGGGTTGGATCGACGCCGCCGCGCTGGCGGCGCTCGCCGAGGCCGCCGGCCCCACGCCGTATGGCGCCTACCTCTCCGCGCTCGCGGCCTGACCCGGACGCCGCCGCTCCCGGCCCATGCTCTCGCCGCCCTCCCAGCCCCCGCCGGCGACCTCGGCCCCTGGTTCGCCGTTCTTCGAGGAGGCCCTCTACAAGGGGGCCGGCGAGCGGGGAGAGCTGCGCGAGGTGCTCGACGTCGTGGCGCGGGGACGATGGCTCATCCTCGGGATCGTGCTCGTGGTGGCGGCGCCGGCGGCCCTCTGGGTCTGGACCCAGCCTGCGCGATACAGCTCGTACGTACTCCTGATGGTCGAAAAGCAGGACGACGACCTCGTCGGCGTGCTCCCGACGGCAGGGGCGGGGTTCCGGCCAGAGCGCAATCTGGCCAACGAGATCCTGGTGCTCCAGCAGTCGATGCCGCTGGCCCTTCGGGCCGCCGAGCGGCTTCAGGGCTATGAGCAGGTGCCCGGCTCCAGCCGGCCGCCGTCGGTGCTGGCGCCCGTCGCGACCGCCAGGGGCGAGCGCCCACCGACCACGCAGGAGGTCGCCTTCCGGCTTCAGGGCGGCCATGTCGTGGTGGCCCAGGAGGGCCTCGACACCGACGCGCTGCGCGTGTCGGCCGTCAGCACCGACCCCGCAGAGGCCGCGCTGCTGGCGAACGTCTACGCCGAGGCCTTCGTCGACCTGTCCCAGGAGTCGAGCCGGTCGGGGGTTCACGCCTCGCGCACGTTCCTGGAGGGGCAGGTCGCCGAGCATCGGACCGAGCTCCAGTCGCTCGACGAGGAGGTCCGGTCGTTCATGCTTCGCGAGCAGGCCGTCGCGCTCGACGACGAGACGACCCGGCTCGTGTCGCAGATCGCGTCGCTGGAAGCTCGGCGCGACGCCGCCGCCGTCGACGCCCAGATGCGGTCGGCGACGATCGCCTCGATCGAGGGCGAGCTCCGCGAGCTCCAGCCCCGGCTGGCCGACGCCGTGGCCTCCGGCGCCGACGGCGAGCTGGCGGCGGCCCAGGCCCGCATCCTCCAGCTGGAGGC
>CAYPVZ010000060.1:0-7103 GCA_964414235.1 uncultured Rhodothermales bacterium
CTGGCGCGGGCGTCCGGCCTCCGCGCCGAGCGCGCCGACATCGAGGTCGAGAGCCTCGTGCCGCCCGAGGTCGCCGACGTGCCAGCCACGCTCGTCACCGATGCGCTGGCGGCGGCCGACGGCGCGTGGGCCGAGCGCGTGGCGCAGGCCGAGGCGCAGAGCCGGCGGCTCCGCTACGTCGGCGAGATCCGGGCCGAGGGCGACGGCGCCCGCTTCCGCGTCGGCGTCGTGGCCGTCCCGACCGACTCGCCGCTCGGCCGCCTCGGAGGTGCCGACAACCTCGTCGAGATCACGACGGACCGCTACGCGACCTCGCCCGTCGTCGTCCAGGGCCCCGGCGCGGGCGCCGAGGTGACGGCGGCCGGCGTGCTGGCCGACGTGCTGGCCGTCGCCCGCGCCGTCGCCGCCTGACCGCGACGGCCGCCAGCGGGACGGGAGATCGGACCGAGCGCGTAGCTTCGCGCTCCCACCTGACTCTCCTTCCCCATGCGATTCCTTCTTCTGACGGCGGCTGTCGCCGCCCTCGCCGGGCCGTGTGCGGCCCAGCACGACATGCACGGCGCCGGCCACGGCGACGCCACCGAGATGGCGATGCCGCCCATGCGCGGCCACGACGAGCCGCGCGTGAGCCCCAACGCTGGCGTCATGACGACCATCGGCACGACCAACGTGATGGTCCACTACGGCCGCCCGAGCCTCAAGGGCCGCGCGGTCTTCGCCGCCGGCTCGGAGCTGGCGCCCGCTGGCGAGGTCTGGCGGACCGGTGCCAACGAGGCCGCGGCCATCACCTTCGCCGACGACGTCACGTTCGGCGGCCAGCCGGTCCCGGCCGGCACCTACGCGCTGTTCACGATCCCGGGCGAGCCGTGGACCGTCATCCTCAACAAGACGGCTGAGCAGTGGGGCGCTTTCAACTACGACGCCGGTGAGGACCTCGTCCGCGTCCAGGCCGAGCCGATGCTCGACGCCCCGATGCAGGAGCAGTTCGAGATCCGCTTCGCGGACGTGAGCCCGGAGGCCGGGACGCTCGTGCTCCACTGGGGCACGGTCGGCGTGCCGGTCGAGATCCGCGAGGCCGAGTAGCGCTCGCTCCGGCGTCATCGCCAGCGCCCCGCTGTCCTCGGATGGCGGGGCGTTTTCGTAGGCCCCGGCCCTCCGCCCGGAGGGCGTAGGGCATCGCCGGAACGCATGGGTAGGGATCGTTATGGAGGAACGGCCGCGCCCGAGGTCGGTACGCACACTCCCCTCTTCACTCCCCTTCCCATGGCTGAGATCAACGACCTCAACGACCTCTTCGTCCACACGCTCAAGGACATCTACTACGCCGAGAAGCAGATCCTCAAGGCGATGCCGGACCTCATCGAGAACGCCTCCAGCACGGACCTCCAGACCGCCATCGAGGAGCACAAGGCCGAGACCGAAGGCCAAGTCGACCGCCTCGAGACCGTCTTCGACAAGATCGGCGTCGAGGCCAAGGCCGTGAAGTGCCCGGCCATCGACGGCATCCTGACCGAGACCAAGGAGCTCCTCGGCGACACGGCCGACGCGGCGGTCCGCGACGCGGCCATCATCGCGGCGGCCCAGGCCGTCGAGCATTACGAGATCACGCGCTACGGCACGCTGGCGACGTGGGCCGAGCAGCTCGGTCACGACGAGGTCATCGACCTCCTCCGCGAGACGCTCGCGGAGGAGGAGCAGACCGACGCCAAGCTGACGCAGCTGGCCAAGGACCATCTCAACGCGGCCGCGGTCTAGTCCGCCGCCTCCGGGCACGCGCGCCCCGCCGTCTTCGGATGGCGGGGCGTTTTTCATTCACAGAAGCGCCCGTATCCCCGCCCGGCTCCAGTCGTAGCGATCCTCCGGTTTCCACCGTCGTCATGTCGCTCCGTCTCTCCTGGCCGCTCGCCGCCTTCCTCGCGTTCGCCACGGCGGCGTACCTCGTCGGGGCGTTCGTCGTCGTGCCCGCCCTCGCCTCGGTGCCGAGCCCTGACGTGCTGGCGGCGGCGCTGGCGGTCGACCTCGCCGTCCTCGTCCCGCTCGCCTGGGCTGGGGTGATCCATACGCGCGGCGGCCGGTGGGCGACGCTGGCGCCGGTCGTCGGGCTGAGCGCGCTCGGCGCGTGGCTCGTGCTGCCGCCGGACCACCACGGCGTGCTCGCTCCGCTGGTGAGTGTGCTGCCTCTCGTGGAGGTCGGCGTGCTGGCGGCCGTCGTCGTCACCCTCATCCGCCATCTTCGCGCGGGACGCTCAGAGACGGCGCCGGAGCACGATGTGCTGGGGCGGATCCAGTCGGCGACGGCGCGCATCCTGGGCGAGGGCGCCGCCAGCCGCGCGGCGGCCTACGAGATCGCCGTGCTCCGTTACGCGCTGGGTCCCCGCGTCGCGCCCGAGGCGGACGGGTTCGCCTACCGACGGTCGAGCGGCTACGGCGCGCTGCTGGCCGGCGTCGCCATCGCGGGTCTCGTCGAACTGGTCGGCGGTCACCTGCTGGTCCGCCACCTCTGGGGCGACGTCGCGGCACTGGTCCACCTCGGGCTGAGCGGCTACGCCCTCCTCTGGCTGGCCGGCGACTGGCGGGCGCTCGGCGCGCGGCCGGTCGCCCTCCGCGACGGCGTGCTCCGCGTCCGCTGCGGGCTCCGGTGGAGCGTCGACGTGCCGGTCGGCGCCATCGCCAGCGTCCACCACGTGCGCGGCCCGCTCCCGACGGACCGGCCGCTCCTCGACGCCTCCGTCCTCCGCAACGCCCGCCTGCTGCTCGACCTCCGCGAGCCTGTCGTGGCTGACGGACCGTACGGCCTCCGGCGTGAGATCGAACGTGTCGCCTTCGCCGTCGACGAGCCCGACCGGTTCCTCGACGCCCTCGCCGAGGCACTTCGGTCGGCCTCGGGCACGGCCTGGACCCGGTAGCCGTCTACGCGTCCGCGTCGTCGGGATCCGCCGTCTCGCCCTCGACGAACGGGCCGATGTAGAGCCGCTGGACGACGATGAGCAGGATGCCCAGGATCGGGACGACGAGGAGGATGCCCAGGAAGCCGGCCAGCCCGCCGAGCACGATCTGCCCGGCCACGATGAAGCCGGGCGCCACCTTCACCATGTCGCCCTGGACCTTCGGCGTGATCACGCTCCCCTCGATCTGCTGCGCCACGATGGCCAGCCCGAGCGTCCAGAGGCCCATCGTCGTCCCCTGCGCGAACGCGACGGCGACGGCCGGCGCCCACCCGATGAACGGGCCGAACGTGGGGATCACGGTCAGCACGCCGGCGAACGCCGCCAGCGCGAGCGCGCCCGGAACGCCGATCACCGTCAGCCCGATGGCCGCCATGCCGCCGAGGACGGCGACGGCGAGCGCGACGCCGCGGAGCCATGCGAGCAGCGTCCGGCCCATGTCGCGGAGCAGGTCGCGCACGAACGGCTGGTGGTCGCGGTCGACCAGCCGGGCCACGGCGCCGGTGTAGAGGCCCGGGCTGGCGGCCGTGTAGACGGCCACGATGAGCACGACGAGCAGCCCGGAGACGACGCCGGCCGCGCTCGAGAACCACCCGAGCAGCCGGCTGCCGACGTGCTGGAGTGCGGATGGGATCGAGAGCGTGCTCTCGGGCAGGCCGAGCCGCTCGCGCGCCGCCTCCAGGAAGTCCGGCGCGTTCGTGATCAGGACCTGCGCTTCGGACACGAGCCGGGGTCCGCCCAGTGCCGCCGCCGCGACGACGCCCCCCAGCAGCGCGATCACCACGACCGCCAGCATCAGCCCGCGCGGCGCGCGTGTCTTCTCGGCCAGCCAGCGGCTCGCGTGGAAGAACAGGACGCCGACCGCGACGCCGAGGAACACGAGCAGGAGCGCCTGCCGCGTCACCCACAGCACGAACAGCCCGACCACCGCCAGCGCCACGAGCGACACCACGTAGCGCGCCCGCTGGCGGAAATCCTCGGGCGTGTCGAGCGGCGTGTCGGTCTCCGGTGTCATGGGCAGTGGACGCGGCGAGGTCCGTGGAGGGTCCGGCCCTCTCCGCCCGATCTGCAACCTCGGGCCCTTCCCTCGCGGCATCGTCGGGCGTAGGCTCGCGTGCTCCCACACACCTTGCCCATGCTCCGCATTTCTCCCGCCGCGCTCGCCGTCCTCCTGCTCCTCGCGCTCCCCGCCTGCGACACCCAGTTCTCCGAAGGCGGCGACTTCAACTGCATCGACGGCGCCACCGCCTCCGGCACCATCGCCGGCCGCGCCTTCACCGCCGACTGCGTCGAGAGCGGCGACGGCGACGGCGTGTTCTTCGTCGGCGCGTACCAGAACTACGGCGAGGCCAGAACCGACCCCGAGCCGGGCCGGGCGTTCGGCAGCTTCCGCCTCCAGATCGACGGCACCACGACCGGCACCTACGCCCTCACGCGGACCGGCGAGACCCGCCTCGACTACTTCTACTCGCCCGGCGACGACGTCGACAACCGCTCGACGGACGTCCACGTGGACGCGGCCTCCGGGCAGGTCGAGCTCACGACGGTCACGGCCGACCGGTTCGCAGGCTCGCTCACCTTCTCCGGCCCCGAGCGCGTCGGCGACGGCGACGGCACGGCGACGGGCGAGACCGTGACGGGCTCGGTGACGTTCTCGGTCCCGCGCTAGCGCTCCCCGCCCCGCTGGCGACGGCCGCCAGCGGGGCGACGCGGGACCATGGAGGCGAGTAGGGTAAATGGACTATGCGACCAGCCGAGAATGCAGTAGCGTCCGTGCCTTTCCACCTCACCCGCACCGATGTCTCGCCTTGCCGCCGTCCTCCTGCTCATCGCCCCGCTCCTCGCGGCTTGCGACTCCTCCGAGCCCGGCGATAGGCTCGTCGGTACGTGGACGCTCAACACCATCCGCACCGACCTCGTCGTCACCAGCAGCACCGCTCAGACCCTCGCCGACTTCTCTGCCACTCCCACCGGAGCCATCTCGGTGAGCGGCGCCGTCACGCGGAAACTCTCGATTCTCGCTCAGATCTCGAGTTGGGACGGCGGGAACATCCAGGCCGTGATCACCTCTGCCGCCCCGGTGACGGATCAGGGTTCGGTCTCCGCGCTCACCGTGTACCAGGACCCGAATGGCGCCAGCGTGGAGTATTTCGACGCACCACGTGGTCAGTATTTCAACGAGTACATGCCGCAGCGAACGGCCATTCAGGTTAGCGGAGCTCGCCTCACAGTCCTGCCGACGTCCATCCACAACGGGGACGAATCGGTCATCGTCGGAGGCACGCTCACCTTCCCCAGCGTGGCGATCCCTGCTGGCCAGCCCACACCTGTCCCGACCAGAAACTCGGAAGGTTTGCCGTACCTCACCACCACGTTCGACTTCGAAGAGGACGGAACCTTCGTCACGACCGAGATCGACGGGAACCAGGCCGAGGCCAGGTCGGGGACGTGGGAGATCGTGACAGAGGGCCGCGTCCGCATCGGCGTGGTCGACGGCAGCGTGACGGAGTATGTGACCTTCGACTACGAGATTGAGGGCGAGACGCTGCAGCTGTCAGCGGCCGGAATCGATGGCCTATCGTCTTGCGACGCGTACTGCCTGCGACAGGTCGAGACCGAGATCTTCGCGGCCCCTAACTCGCTGACCGCAGCCGAGCTGGTGTCCTCTTTCTCGCTCCGCTCCGGCCCCCCGGGAGCAGCGGCGCGCGTCGCCCCTGAGGGGCCTGCCCGCCGGGTTCCGTTCTCGGAAATGATCCCGCTGCTCGGCGGCCATCAGCCCCCGATCTCGCGCTGACGCGCCCCTCGCCCCGCTGGCGGCCGTCGCCAGCGGGGCGAGACACACGGGTGGCACATGCGATTGGGAGCTTTGGGGCTCCGCCCCAACCCCGGTCCCGTATGCGCCGCCAGGTCATCGAGAAGCTCGAACTCCTCGCCGACGCCGCCAAGTACGACGCCTCGTGCGCCTCGTCGGGCGGGAAGCGCGAGAACACGCCGACGGGCATCGGCCACTCGACGGGCAACGGCATCTGCCACTCGTACACCGAGGACGGCCGGTGCGTCTCGCTGCTCAAGGTCCTCTTCTCGAACGTCTGCATCTACGACTGCGCCTACTGCGTCAGCCGACGCTCGAACGACGAGGTCCAGCGCGTCGCCTTCACCGTCGAGGAGGTCGTCGAGCTCACGATGGGGTTCTACAAGCGGAACTACATCGAGGGCCTCTTCCTCTCGTCCGGCATCTTCAAGGACGCCGACACGACGACGGAGAAGCTGGTCGCCGTCGCCCGGTCGCTCCGCGAGGACCACGGGTTCAACGGCTACATCCACCTCAAGGTGATCCCGGGCGCGAGCCCGGAGCTGCTCACCGAGGCCGGCCGGCTGGCGGACCGCCTGAGCGTGAACGTCGAGATCCCGAGCGAGGCCGGGCTCAAGCAGGTCGCGCCCGAGAAGGACTACGGCCAGGTGTTCGGGCCGATGGGCTACGTCCGCGACGGCATCGCGGAGGCGAAGGAGGAGCGCCGGAAGAACCGCCGGGCGCCCCGGTTCGCGGCCGGCGGCCAGAGCACCCAGCTCGTCATCGGCGCGACGCCCGAGACGGACCGCCAGATCCTCGAACTCTCGGACGGGCTGTACTCGGAGCAGAAGCTCCGGCGCGTCTACTACTCCGGCTTCGTCCCGCTCGGCGGCGACGACCGCGTGCCGGACCCCGAGTCCTACCGCGCCCCGCTCCTGCGCGAGCACCGCCTCTACCAGGCCGACTGGCTCCTCCGCAAGTACGGCTTCGCGCTCGACGAGGTCGCCCCGCCCGGCTCCGGCAACCTCGACGCCGAGGTCGACCCGAAGACGGCCTACGCCCTCCGCTTCCCGTCCCTCTTCCCGGTCGACGTCAACACGGCGTCCGTCGAGTGGCTCCAGCGCGTGCCCGGCCTCGGGCTGACGAGCGCGCGCCGGATCGTGGCGGCCCGCCGCCGCGGCGTCGTCCGGTGGGACGACCTCCGCGCCATGGGCGTCGTCCTCAAGCGCGCGCGCTTCTTCCTGACGACGCCCGACCACAGGCCGCACCTCATCGGGCAGGACCCCGACGCGGTCCGGCGGCGGATCGTGGGCGGGTACGAGGCCGGCGCGCCGCAGCTGTCGCTGTTCGCGCCTGCCCGGCTGGCG
>CAYPVZ010000060.1:7113-10706 GCA_964414235.1 uncultured Rhodothermales bacterium
CGCCCGAGCGGCATGACGCCCGCGACGACCGCCACCCCACCGCCGCTCTCCGTCGACCCGCACCTGGTGGTCGCGACGGACGGGACGCTGGCGGGCCTCCTCTGCGCCTACGCCGAGACGTTCCGGCGCGGCGCGCTGCCCGCGGAGGTCCGCCTCCTCGGCGAGCCCGCCCCGGGCGCTCTCTTCGGCGAGACCCTGACCATCGAGACCGACGCGGCCGTGGCGACGCGCGTCGAGCGCGGGCTGGAGCGGCTCGTGCCCGGCCTCGTCGGCCGGCTGCACCGGGCCGTCCTCAGCGAGCGGCCCGGCATCGAGGTCGCCGCGCTCCGGCTGGCGGACGCCGTGCGCGCGGGCGGCGCCGCGGCGGCCGAGGACTGGACGTTCGAGCCCGCCCGCCTCGTCGGCCAGTGGGCCGGGCGCGTCGGGCGCGAGGCGCACCGCATGGAGGCCTTCGTCCGCTTCGAGCGGCGAGAGGCCGGGGGCGACGAGACGTGGGTGGCCATCGCCCGACCCGAGATGCATGTGCTCCCGGTCATCCACGGCCACTTCGAGACGCGCTACCCCACGCTCGCCTGGCGCATCGTCGACGACCGCCGCGGCCTCGCCCTCGTCCACACCCCGGCCGACCGGCGCCCGGCCGGCGCCCCCGCCAGCCGGATCGTCCCGACCGTCACGCTCGGCCTGAGCCCGGAGGCGCCCGACGAAGCCGCGTACCAGCGCATGTGGCGGGCCTACTTCCAGGCCGTCACCATCCCCGAGCGGCGGAACCTCAAGCTCCACCTCCGCCACGTGCCCCGGCGCTACTGGCCCTACCTCACGGAGAAGCAGGCCGACTGACCCGCTGGCGACCGCCGCCAGCGGCGCGTTACCGCTCCAGGTCGATCTCGAACAGCACCGACGGCTCGTCGGCGAGGACGTGGACCTCGCCGACGCGGCGCATCCCGACCCGGGCGAGCACGCGCTGCGACGCGGCGTTGGCCGGACCGGTGAAGGCGAGCACGCGCGCCAGCCCGAGGTCGCGCGCCGCGTAGGCGAGCATGGCGCGGGCGGCCTCCGTCGCGTAGCCCTGCCCGTGGTGACGTTCGAGGAAGGCGTAGCCCAGGTCCGGCGCGTCGAGCGTGTCGCGCTGCAGCAGCCCGCACATGCCGACCGGCTCGTCCGTGGACTTGAGCGCGACGCGGGAGAGACCGTGGCCGTGCGCGGCGTAGCTGGCGAGCGGCCCCTCCCGGAGGTAGCGCTCCGCGTCCGCGACCGTCTCCACGTGGCGGCTCCCGATGTGCTGGAGCCACAGCGGCTCCGTCACGAGGTCGCGCACGAACGGCGCGTCCGCCAGCGTGAGACGGCGGACGGTGAGGCGGTCGGTCTCGAAGAGCGTCATGCCTCAAGATCCGCACAGAACAGGAAACGGCCCCCGGAGCCGGAGCGCCGGGGGCCGTGGTTCGATCCGACCGCCCCACTGGCGACACGCGCCGCCAGCGGGGACCAGGCTTACGCCTCCTGGAGTTGCGTGCTCAGGAAGTCGCGGAGGACGTAGTTCAGGATGCCGCCGTGGCGGTAGTACTCGACCTCGATCGGCGTGTTGAGCGCCACGATCACCTCGAACTCGACGGTCGAGCCGTCGGCCTTGGTGGCCGTGATCGTCAGCGGCTGGCCGGGCGCGAGGTCGTCGCCGACCGGGAGGTCGAACGTCTCGGTCCCGTCCAGGCCGTAGGTCTCCAGGCTCTCGCCGCTCTGGAAGAGGCACGGCAGCACGCCCATGCCCACGAGGTTCGACCGGTGGATCCGCTCGAACGACTGCGCCACGACGGCCTTCACGCCGAGCAGGATCGTGCCCTTGGCCGCCCAGTCGCGCGACGAGCCCATGCCGTAGTCGGTGCCGGCGAAGACCACGAGCGGCGTGCCCTCGTCGAGGTAGGCGCGCGAGGCGTCGTAGATGTAGGTCTGCTCGCCGTCCTTCGTCGTCCAGCCGCCCTCGGTGCCCGGCGCGAGCTGGTTGCGCAGGCGGATGTTGCCGAACGTCCCGCGCGTCATCACGCGGTCGTTGCCGCGGCGGCTGCCGAACGAGTTGAAGTCCTTCGGCTCGACGCCGTGGGCCTGGAGGTACTGCCCCGCCGGCTCGGCCTTCGGGATGGCGCCGGCCGGCGAGATGTGGTCCGTCGTCACCGAGTCGCCCAGCTTGGCGAGCGCCTTGGCGCCCGTGATGGCGGCGATCTCCGGCACCTCGGGCGTCACGTCGAGGAAGAACGGCGGCTCCTGGATGTAGGTCGAGTCCTCCTCCCAGTCGTAGACCGCGCCCTCGGACGTCTCGATCCGGTTCCAGCGCGGGTTCGAGTCCTCGATCCCCTCGTAGAGCTCCTCGAACTGCTCCGGCGTCACCGACTGCTGGATGGCGTCGAGAATCTCCTGCTGCGACGGCCAGAGGTCCTTCAGGTACACGTCATTGCCGTCCTGGTCCTGACCCAGCACGTCGGTCTGGAGGTCGATGTCGACCGTCCCCGCGAGGGCGTAGGCCACGACGAGCGGCGGGCTGGCGAGGTAGTTGGCCTTGACGAGCGCGTGGATGCGGCCCTCGAAGTTGCGGTTGCCCGAGAGCACGCCCGCCACCACGAGGTCGCCCTCGGTGATCGCCTTCGCGACCGGGTCCGGCAGTGGGCCCGAGTTGCCGATGCACGTCGTGCAGCCGTAGCCGACGAGGTTGTAGCCCAGCTGGTCGAGGTACGGCTGGAGGCCCGCCTTGTCGAGGTACGCCGTCACGACCCGCGAGCCCGGCGCCAGCGACGTCTTGACGTACGGCTTGACGCTCATCCCGCGCTCGACGGCCTTCTTCGCCAGCAGCCCGGCCGCCAGCATCACGCTCGGGTTCGACGTGTTCGTGCACGACGTGATGGCCGCGATCACGATATCGCCGTGCGTCAGGTCCAGCTCGTTGCCCGCCTCGTCGGCGTACCGGCCGGTGCTGGCGAGCTTGTCCTCGGAAAGCCCGAAGCCCTGCGGGCTGGCGGGGCGCGTCAGCGACTCCTTGAACTCGCGCTGGACGTCGCCGAGCACGATCCGGTCCTGCGGGCGCTTCGGGCCGGCCATCGACGGCTCCACGTCGCCGAGGTCGAGCTCCAGCACGGCCTCGAACTGCGGGTCCGGCGTGTCGTCGGTCCGGAAGAGGCCCTGCGCCTTCGTATACGCCTCCACCAGCTCCACCGTCGCCGCATCGCGGTTCGTCCGGCGCAGGAAGTCGAGCGTCTCGGCGTCGATCGGGAAGAAGCCCATCGTGGCGCCGTACTCGGGCGCCATGTTGGCGATCGTCGCGCGGTCCGGCAGCGACATCGTGCTCAGGCCGGTCCCGAAGAACTCGACGAACTTGCCGACCACGCCGTGCTGGCGCAGCATCTGCGTGACCGTCAGCGTGAGGTCGGTCGCCGTCACGCCCTCCTTCAGCTTCCCGCTCAGGCGGAAGCCGACGACCTTCGGCATGAGCATGTAGATCGGCTGGCCCAGCATGGCCGCCTCGGCCTCGATGCCGCCGACGCCCCAGCCCAGCACGCCGAGACCGTTGATCATCGTCGTGTGGCTGTCCGTGCCCACCAGCGAGTCCGGGT
>CAYPVZ010000061.1:0-10697 GCA_964414235.1 uncultured Rhodothermales bacterium
GCCGAAGAGGGCGCCGGTCAGCATCCGAGAGACCGGGGTGTTCAGCCACAGGCCCGTTGCGCCCAGCGCCCAGTCGAGGGACGTCGGGAGCACGGCGAGGGCGAGCCAGAGCCCCTGCGGGCTGGCGAGGACAAAGCGGAGGCGCGCGGCGCCCGCGAGCGGCATCAGAACGATGCCGGCCGCCAGGCCCAGGAGAACACCCCAGCACCGGTGGCAGAGGGCGAGCGGATCGCCCGCGAGATGCGGGGAGCGCTCCGGAAGTTGATGGCACACGCCGGAGAATCCGACCCGGATCGTGGCCCCGGCCTCACCGCCCACGATGGGCGGGAGCACCGCCAGCACGGCGAGCCCCAGGACCGCGACCGCGGCCACCAGCCAACCTCGGGAGACGGGAAAACGGGGGCTCATGCCGCCAACCTACGCCGGGCGCCCAGGGATGGCCGCTCGACTTTACGGTCTCTTGATCCCCACGGCGAACCTCGCCGGCCACCCCGGGGTTTATCTCCTAGCACTCTCGCGGGGCGAGTGCTAATCTCTCCCCCGCTCGCGGCCCCGCCGCACCTCTGCACCCCCACCCTCAACACATCACCATGGCAGCTTCGATCAAGCCGCTCGGCGACCGCGTCGTCGTCAAGCCGCAGGACGCCGAGACCCAGACGGCCGGCGGCCTCTACATCCCCGACACCGCCAAGGAGAAGCCCCAGCGCGGCACCGTCCTCGCCGTCGGCCCCGGCAAGGTCGAGAACGGGACGAAGGTCGACATGACCGTCTCCGAGGGCGACACGGTCCTCTACGGCAAGTACGCCGGCACCGAGATCCAGCTCGACGGGGACGACGTCCTCATCATGCGCGAGTCGGACATCCTCGGCATTGTCAACGGCTAAGGGCTCCCTCGCCCACCCAACCCCGCGCTGGCGGACGTCGCCAGCTCCCCCGACAGACCACATCTACCACAATGGCTAAGCAGATTACATTCGACGCCGACGCCCGGAACCAGCTCAAGGAGGGCGTCGACGCGCTCGCCAACGCCGTCAAGGTGACGCTGGGGCCGAAGGGCCGCAACGTCATCATTGAGAAGAAGTTCGGCGCCCCGCTCGTCACCAAGGACGGCGTGACCGTCGCCAAGGAGGTCGAGCTCGACGACAAGATCGCCAACGTCGGCGCGCAGATGGTCAAGGAGGTCGCCTCCAAGACCTCCGACGTCGCCGGTGACGGCACGACGACCGCCACGGTCCTCGCCCAGGCGATCATGAACCAGGGCCTCCGCTCGGTCAACTCGGGCGCCAACCCGATGGACCTCAAGCGCGGCATCGACAAGGCCGTCACGGCCGTCGTCGCAGAGCTCAAGGAGCTCTCGCGCGAGGTCGGCGGCAAGGACGAGATCGCCCAGGTCGGCTCCATCTCGGCCAACAACGACAACGAGATCGGCGACCTCATCGCGGAGGCGATGGAGAAGGTCGGCAAGGACGGCGTCATCACCGTCGAGGAGGCCAAGGGCACCGACACGTCGCTCGACACCGTCGAGGGCATGCAGTTCGACCGCGGCTACCTCTCGCCGTACTTCGTGACCGACCCCGACAACATGGAGGTCGTCCTCGAGAACGCGGCCGTGCTCGTGCACGACAAGAAGATCTCCGCGATGAAGGACCTCCTCCCGGTCCTCGAGAAGATCGCCCAGTCGGGCCAGCCGCTCCTCATCATCGCCGAGGACATCGACGGCGAGGCGCTGGCGACGCTCGTCGTCAACAAGCTCCGCGGCACGCTCCGCGTGGCGGCCGTCAAGGCCCCGGGCTTCGGCGACCGCCGCAAGGCCATGCTGGAGGACATCGCCGTCCTCACCGGAGCGACCGTCCTCTCGGAGGAGAAGGGCTTCAAGCTGGAGAACGCCACGCTCGACACGCTCGGCACAGCCCAGCGCATCGTCATCACGAAGGACAACACGACCCTCGTCGACGGCGCCGGCAACGAGGCCGACATCAAGGCCCGGATCAACCAGATCAAGGCCCAGACGGAGACCACGACCTCGGACTACGACCGCGAGAAGCTCCAGGAGCGGCTCGCCAAGCTGTCCGGCGGCGTCGCCGTTCTCAAGATCGGCGCGGCGACGGAGCCCGAGATGAAGGAGAAGAAGGCCCGCGTCGAGGACGCGCTCCACGCGACCCGCGCGGCCGTCGAGGAGGGCATCGTCCCCGGCGGCGGCGTCGCGCTCGTCCGCGCCCTCCCGGCGCTCGACGGCGTCGAGACCGACAACGAGGACCAGAAGATCGGCGTTCAGATCGTGCGTCGCGCGCTCGAGGAGCCGCTCCGCCAGATCGTCAACAACGCCGGCCTTGAGGGCTCGGTCGTGGTCCAGAAGGTGAAGGACGGCGAGGCCGACTTCGGCTTCAACGCCCGCACCGAGGAGTACGGCAACCTCCTGAGCATGGGCGTCGTGGACCCGACCAAGGTCACGCGCACGGCGCTGGAGAACGCGGCCTCGGTCGCCGGCCTCCTGCTCACCACGCAGTCGGTCATCGTCGACAAGCCC
The DNA here is from genome assembly GCA_964414235.1 of uncultured Rhodothermales bacterium. Taxonomy (GTDB): domain Bacteria; phylum Bacteroidota; class Rhodothermia; order Rhodothermales; family Rubricoccaceae; genus Rubrivirga. Next base: position 2,528 of record CAYPVZ010000061.1, read on the forward strand.
GAGGACGCGCCGGCGATGCCGGCCGGCGGCGGCATGGGCGGCATGGGCGGCGGCATGGACTTCTAGTCCCGGCCCCACGGCCCGCTGGCGGACGCGCTCCGCCAGCCCGGGGCGGCTCTCTTCGGAGGGCCGCCCTTTTTTCGTCGCGCTGTCGCGACAGGAGGTGAGCACTTCACCACGGCTCCGTCGTTCGGGGCCTAGACTCCCCCGCCATGTCGCCCCGCCTCCTCCCCGCCCTCGTCCTGCTGGCCGCCTGCGCCGGCCCCACGCCCTCATCCGGCGACATGGTGCAGGGCGCCCCCGAGCCGCCACCATCGGACGCGCCGCCCGTGCTCGACGACCTGCCGCGCGACGTTCACCGCGCGGCCAACCGCGCCCGCCAGTCCGAAAACCTCGGCACGCTGGACTGGCGCGATGACCTCGCCACCATCGCCCAGGCCCACAGCCGCGACATGGCCACGCGCGACTTCTTCGACCACGTCAACCCGGACGGAAAGAGCCCGGACGACCGCGCCGTCGCGGCCGGCATCGAGTGCGTGATCACGATCTCGTCGACGCAGCGGCGCCTCGGCGTCTCAGAGAACCTGTATATGACGTCGCGCTACGAGCGCTACACGGACGCCGTCCTCGGCGACCGCGTGAAGCGAACCTACGAGTGGTTCCCCGTCGCTGAGATCGCGCACCGGACGGTCCAGGGCTGGCTCGACAGCCCTGGCCACCGCCGCAACCTCCTGGAGCCGACGGCCCACACCGAGGGCATCGGGGTCGCCGTGTCGCCGGACCACCGCGTATTCGTCACGCAGGTACTGTGCTGAGACCGACGCCGCAAACCGTCTCCCGCGTGGCCTGGGGCGTCCTGGGCTACACCGTGCTCGTCATCCTGTGGGGCGCGTTCGTGCGCGCCTCAGGCGCGGGCGCCGGCTGCGGCGCGCACTGGCCGCTCTGCAACGGCGAGGTGATCCCGACGGCGCCCGCGCTCAACACGCTGATCGAGTTCGGTCACCGCGTCACGAGCGGGCTCGCCGGGCTGGCGGCGCTCGCGCTGGTGGTCGTCGTGTGGCGCGGGACGGAGCGCGGCTCGCCGGTACGGAAGGCGGCCATCGCCAGCCTCGTGTTCATGATCACCGAGGGCGCCGTCGGGGCCGCTCTCGTGCTGTTCGAGTATGTCGCCTACAACCCGTCCATCGGGCGGGCGCTGTGGATGGCGCTCCACCTGACGAACACCTTCTTGCTGCTGGGCTCGCTCACACTGACGGCGTGGTGGTCCGAGGGCGCCGAGACGCCGCGCCTCCAGTCGCGCGCATGGGGCTGGGTCACGGCGACGCTGGCAGTGACGCTCGTGCTCGGGGCCGGCGGCGCCGTGACGGCACTCGGTGACACGCTCGTCCTGGGCGGCGGCCTCGACCCGGCCACCGATGCCATCGTGGCCACCCTCCTGGGCGCCCGCGTCTTCCACCCGACCATGGCGTTCGTCGTGCTCGGCGTGCTCGGCGTGGCCGTCGTCGCGACCCGCCAGCGCGGCGCGGCCACGCTCGGCATGACGCTGCTCGGCGCGTTCCTCGGGCAGATGGCGCTCGGCGCGCTCAACGTGTTCCTGAAGGCGCCGATCTGGATGCAGATCGTCCACCTGCTGGTCACCGACCTGATCTGGATCGCGCTCGTCGTGTGGGCCTCCGAGGTCCTGGCGGCTCCGGAGCCGGATCCCGAGCCGGCCTGATGTGCCTCGTCGTCTTCGCGCTCGACGCCCACCCGCGACACCGGCTGGTGCTGGCGGGCAACCGCGACGAGGTGGTGACGCGACCCGCCGCCCCGCTGGCGGCCTGGGACGACGCGCCAGACGTCGTCGCCGGACGTGACCTGGAAGCGGGCGGCACCTGGCTCGGCGCGACGCGCGACGGCCGCTGGTCCGTGCTCACGAACGTCCGTGACCCGCGCCATCCACGCCCGAGCACCCGCAGCCGCGGCGCGCTCCCTGCCGACTTTCTGAGGAGCCATGCGACGGCGGCGACGTACGCCGACACGGTGTTCGCCGCACGTGACGCCTACGACGGCTTCAACCTCGTCGTGGGCGATGCCGCCGGCACGTTCTGGGTCTCGACGCGGGCGGAGGCCGTAACCCAGCTCGGCACCGGCGTCTACGGCCTCTCGAACGACCGGCTCGATACGCCCTGGCCCAAGGTCGTCCGCGCGCGCCGACGTCTCCGCGACGCCCTACGCGACGACCCGGTGGATGAGGCCGCCCTCTTCGACCTCCTCGACGACCGCCACCAGGCGCCCGACAGCGACCTGCCCGACACCGGCGTCCCCCTCGATGTCGAACGGGCCCTGTCCGCCGTCCGCATCGTCCTGCCCGGCTACGGCACCCGCGTCTCGACCGCCCTCACTCTGGACCCCGACGGGAGCGGGCGCATGGCCGAACGTACGTGGCTCCCGGGCGGCAGCGCCGGAGCCCTCACGGTCCTCACGTGGGGCCCCGGCCCTGACCGGGTCCGGTCCAACTCCGGACCTAGTCCGCCCTCAGTTCGAACGTGACCGGGACCGCGAAGCGGACGCGGACCGGCCTCCCCATCTGCTGGCCCGGCGTAAACCGGCTCTCGCGGATCGCGTCCAGCGCGGCCTCCGACAGCATCTCGTTCGGCGACCGGAGCACGACCGGGTCGACCACGTGGCCCCGCTCGTCGACGACGAACTGGACGACGACCTGGCCCTCGATGCTGGCACGGATCGCGAGGTCCGGGTACTTCAGCCGCCCCTGGAGGCCCGCCAGCCCGCCGATCAACGTCGGCTGGACCTCCGCGACCTCGAACACGTCCGGCTCCTCCGGCGTGATCTCGGGCGGCGGCGGGGGCGGCGGGGGCGCCACCGTCGGCGCGGGCGGCGGGGCGACGGGCGCCGCAGGCGCCGCCGGCGGCAGGATGGTCGCCGTCAGGTCGAGGTCGATCTCCTCGATGACGTCTTCCTCGACCTGTACGTCGTCCGGGACCTCTTGCGGCGGCGGCATCGCGGCCGGCGGCGGCGGCGGGGGCAGCGTCTGCTGCGTCTGCTCGATGTCGGTCAGTTCGATGATCTCTCGACCGTCGTCCACGACGACGACCGGATCCTGCTCAGGCATCGGGATCGTGAACGCGCCGATGGTGACGGAGAGGGCGGCGATGGCGCCCAGCTGGCGGTAGCGCGGATAGAGCCGGCGGAGGTCGGCGTGGGGGGCTTTCTGGATGGCCATGGGAAGAAGGGCTCCGGTAACGCTTCCGAAACTGCAGAATGCCCGGTCCCGGCTCTGACGGGCGCGTCGCGCGGCGTGGATCGGGAAAGCTGGGCACCGCCTGTAGGGCGTATGCCTACCCGTCGCCGCCTCGATGCCAGGGCAGAGGCGCGCCTGGCGGCCGAACCGCGCCTTGCCGCCGTCCCTCCTCACTTCCGTGTGAGGGGACGCCCGGCACGGCGGAGCGCCCGCCCCTTTCAGGTGGCCATCGCCGAGCCCCGGAGATTGGTTCAGAGCCCTGCCTCCCGGGCAGCGCCGTCCCCCTTCCCCCGGTTCCATGCTGACCTACCACACCGTTCTGTGCGCGCTCGACTTCGAGCCTGGCTCTGAGCGCGCGCTCCTCCGAGCCGCCGATCTGGCCGAGCGGTCCCACGCCTCGCTCCACCTGCTCCACGTCCACCCCCTCTTCCGCGCGCCCAAGGCCCACGCGGACGACATCGATCCGGCGGCCTCCTTCCGCGACCACGCGCGCGCGTTCGCCGACCGCGCGCTCGGCAAGGATGCCTTCGAGGTGCTGGCGCCCGTCGTGCACGAGTCGCACGGCGAGGCGGCCGCCGACGGCATCCTTCGCTACGCCGCCTCCACCGGGGCCGACCTGATCGTGGTGGGGACCCACGGGCGGCAGGGCCTTGGCCATTTCATCCTGGGCAGCGTCGCGGCCGAGGTGCTCCGCCAGTCGGCCGCGCCCGTCCTGGTCGTGCCCGAGCGGGCCGAGCGCACGGCACCCGGCCCGGACGCTCCCGTCCTCGTCGGTGCGGACTTCTCGGAGCACACGGGCCCGGCGCTCACCGCGGCTCAGGCCTTCGCCAAGGCCTACGGGGCGCCTGTCGCCGTCGCCCACGTCCGCGACGCCCCGCGGGAGGCGTTTGTCGACCCGCACGCGCGGCCGCCGCTCCACCCACCGACCGGGCTGGCGACGCGCGAGGAGGCTCACCAGGCGCTCGACGCCTTGATCGGCGACGCCGAGGTCGAACGCTACGTCGTCCCGGGCCGGCCCGCGGCCGAGCTGCTGGGCCTCGCCCGGAGCACGTCGGCCGGGCTCGTCGTGGTCGGGACGCACGGGCGGCAGGGCTGGGAGCACCTCCGGCTCGGCAGTGTGGCCGAGGACGTGGTGCGTCAGGCGCCCTGCCCGGTGCTCGTCGTCCCGCGACCGGCGCGTTAGGCGGGCCCACGGCGGGTCAGGCCTCCCGCTCCTGGCCTGCCGCCCACCGGAGGACGTCGGCCGACGTCACGATCCCCACGAGCCGGCCGTCCACGACGACCGGCAGCGCCGAGATCTCGTAGCGGAGCAGCGTGTCGGCGATCTCCTCGACCGACATCAGAGGATCGGCCGTCACAACCTCCCGCGACATGATCTCGCGGAGCGGACGGTCGATGTCCGGGCCCGCATCATCGTCGAACTCGGTGGGGCCGAGCGAAGGGCCGGCAGCACGGAGCACGTCGCGGTCGGAGACGACGCCGACGAGGCGGTCGCCCTCCACGACGGGCAGGTGGTGGAATCCCCCGCTGCGGAAGCGGTCGCGGGCGTCGAGCACGGTCTCGTCTGGCGAGGCGGCTTCGATGTCGTGGGTCATCAGGTCTCGGGCAGTCATGGTCGGGTCGGGTGGCGCTGGCGGCGAGCGTCGCCAGCCGGGTGAACGAGACAAACGAAGGGGCCGGCCCCGAGTGGAACCGGCCCCGAGGGGGACGGGCCGATGCGGCACGTCCGACGAACGTGGCTAGAAGCTGATCGCGGCCTCCAGGACGACGCCGTTGAACTTGGCGCCCTGGTACTGGGCGTTGCCGTCGAAGGCCTCGCCGTCGTAGGTCTGGCTCACGTACTCGGCCTTCGCCAGCACGTTGTCCGTGAGGAACCACCCGGCCCCCAGGTTGAACCGCTGGATGTCGACCTCCGGGCCGTCCTCGGTCTTCGACCCCGAGACGCTGTTGTAGCGGCCGCCGAGGTAGAAGTTTTCGTCGGCGCCGAACCGGTAGAGGAGCTCGCCGCCGAGCTGGGTGAAGCTGCCCGCGTTCTCCGGGCCACCCAGGTTCTGCTCGACGACGCCGAAGAGCTCGGCGCCCATGAACTTCACGAACGGGTTGATCTGGAAGGACGTCTGGTACGGGAAACCCGGGTTGTAGCGCGGCAGGAACGGCAGGTCATCCCCACCGACGAGCCGGAGCACGTTGTAGTACCGGGCGCCCGAGCGGTCGCCCCCGTAGAGGTAGTCGCGGGTGCCGTCCTCCGTGCTGTGATAGACGGAGCCCGTCAGGCGGACGCGGAGGTCCTCGTTGACCTGCGTGTCGTAGCCGAGCTTCCCGAAGACCGCGATCCCGTTGTCCCCGGTCAGGTTGGACTGGTTGAGGCGGCCGTTCGAGACGCCAGCGACGCCGACGAAGCCGTCCTTCAGCACCGTCACTTCCGCGAACGGCTCCGTCGTGAAGGCGTCCATGATGTAGTTGCCCACGAACGGGTTGTAGATGGCCGACGCGTTGTCCGAGCGGCGGAAGTGGGCGTCGCCGTAGTTGACCTCGTCCATGCCGAACCGGAAGCGCGTCACGTCCATGAGACCGGACAGGAAGCCCTCCTGGATGAAGTCCAGGTTGTCGATCTGGAAGTAGCCGCCCTTGACATAGGACTCGGTGTGGTGCCGCGAGGAGAGGTACGTGCGGAGGTGCATCCGCATCCCCTCGGCGATCTGGACGTCGAGGTTCAGGTTCGCCGTCGGGAGCACGAAGTTGGGCACGAGCTCCACGAGGACCGTGTCCGCGTCGTTGGACTGCGAGAGCCCCTGGAACTGGATGGCGAAGTCGCCGCCGACGCGGACGCCGAGGCCATCGAACGAGGTACCGGCTTCCTTGGGCGCCTCGAACACGTTGAGGCCGGTCTTGCCCGGGTCGCGGTAGTACTGGAGGTCCGTGGTCGCGCCGGAGGTCTGGGCGGAGGGTGCCGCCGCCAGGGCGAGCAGGAGCAACGCGCTGGAGAGCGAGAGGCGGGTCATGGGAGGGGGTGAATGGGGGGACGAAGTCAGTGGGCGACAGCGGCGAGGTCGAAGCGCACCACGATGGGGTCGTGGGCGCGGACCAAGCCGAGCGCGTGGGACGGGGGGTCGACGTCGAAGTCGGTCATCCGGAGGTCCTTGCGGCCTCGGAGGGCGACGCGGCCGTCGGCCAGCTGGCGGCCCTCGGCGTCGAGGGTGACCGGGCGCTCGACGCCCGCCAGCCGGAGCCGACCGGTCGCGCGGACGCGGACCCAGGCCCCGGGACGGGCGTCCCCGCCGAGGGTCTCCGCGCGGTCGAGCGTGAAGGCGATGGCGGGGTGCGCGTCGGCGCGGAGCGCGTGCCGGAGGTCTCGGTTCATCGGGCCCGAGCCGCAGTCGAAGGCGCGGACCGGAACCGAGACCTCGGCACGCAGCGCGTCGCCCCCCAGCACCCCGTGGCCGCTGATGCCGTCGGCCTCGCAGGTCCAGGGGCCCGTCGTCGCGGACCCGTCGATCCAGAACCGGCTCTCCGGGGCGACCTCGTAGCGGTCGTGCACAGGGGCAGCCCCGAGGGAGCCGAGAACCAAAAGGGCGAGGATGGGAAGGCGGCGCATGGCGGTCGCGGCGGGCTGGAAGGCGTCGCGGGAATCGGAGGCGCTAGCGGGCCGCGACGACGTCGAACTTGACGGTCGTGCGGTCGCCGGTGCGGAGGGCGCCGGCCATGGCGCGCGGCGGGGCGACGCCGAACTGGCTCATGGTGACGGGGACCTCGCCCGTGAAGCGGAACCGGCCGTTGTCGAGCACGCGGCCTTCGGCCCGGATGTGCTGGGCGCGCGAGGTGCCGTGGATCGAGAGCTGGCCGTCGGCCTCGACGAGGAAGCGGCCATTCGTCGGAGCGCCGACCCGAGCGTTGCTGAGGGTGAACCGGATCGGCGAGCTGCCGAGGGCGTCACGGGCCTTCCCGTTCATCGTGCCGTTGCCGCAGTCGAGCGCGGAGACCGGCGCGGTGATGGTGAGCGAGCTGATGGCAGAGAGCCCGTTGCCGGACGGCGTCGCGTCGAGGGTGGCCGAGACCTGGCCGGCGGTGCACTCCCAGTCGTGGACCGTGGAGGTGCCTTCGACCCAGACGCGGCTGCCGGAAGCGAAGGTGTAGCGGGTGGCCATCGTCCAGCCGGCGAGGGCGAGGATGGCGACGAGCGCGAGGGTGATGCGAGCGTTCATGGGGGTGGCGGGGGTTGCGATGGACCCAACTTGCCCACGCGGCAGGCCGCGCGATGCCAGAGCACGGCCGATCCGTCCCGTGGTCAGTCGGCCCCCTCTCCCCGTGGGGCCCCTTCCCAGCGGCCATGTAGGGGTTCCCCCCGCATGGCCGGTTGCCCCCGGCGAGCCCCCACCCCGCGTAGGGGCACCCCCCGCACTTCGGGTGGGGGACACACGCCCGGCACCGGGGGGGCGATCCGGCACCGAGGTCCCCGTGGATGCCCGATGCTTGTGGTCGACTGCTCCACGCTACGCCCTCGGGGCTCCTGTTATGACCCGACTCCGTACTCTCGTCGCCGCCATCGACTTCTCGACCGGCTCGGCGACGGCCCTCGCCCTCGCGGCCGACCTCGCCCGTCGCGCGGAGGCCACCCTCCACGTCGTCTACGCCGACGTCCTGTTCCACGCCTCTGGCGACGGCGCGCCCCGGACATCGGCCCCGCTGGCCTCGCTCCGCGAGCGCGCCCGCCAGTTCGCGGCCGAGACGCTCGGAGCGGACGTCGTCACACGCCTCGACCCGACCATCACCGTCGTCCGCGACGTGAACGTGACGGCGGCGCTGCTCCGGACCGCGGCCAAGGTCGACGCCGACCTCCTGGTGCTCGGCACGCACGGGCGCTCCGGCGTGGCTCGCTTCTTCATGGGCAACGTCGCCGAGGCCTGCGTGGCCGCCGCCCTCGACCGCGTC
>CAYPVZ010000062.1:0-10684 GCA_964414235.1 uncultured Rhodothermales bacterium
CCGCGCCGCCCTCTGTCTCGACCCGGGCCGTGCGCGACACGTCGCCGCCGCCGACCGGCGCGACTGACCGAACCGCCCCGGCCGACTGGCGAACGGCCTCGGCGACGATGTCGGGAAGCTCAGCCACTAGCCTCGGGAGCGCTCGCGGAGGACCATCATGATCAGCGACACGACGACCAGTTCCTGCTGCTTCGCGTCGAGGTCGTCCAGGATGTCGATCGAGAACCTCCCCTCGAACCATGCCGGCTCTTTCTGAAGCCGCATCGCCGGGTCCCCCTCCTGCTCCGGCGTGTCCGGGTCGTCGGCCTCGACGGTGTAGCTCGGGTTCACGAAGTAGCTGAAGATGCCGCCCAGCAGCCCGAACTGGCGGAAGAACGAGTCGAGCACCTTCTTCCAGACCTCGTCCTCGTGGATGCGGAAGACCGAGCGGCCCTCCGCATCGAGCACGTCGTAGCGGGCCCGCCAGAGGGAGCGCCGCCCTTTCCGGGCGAGAGTACCGACCTCGCGACCGGCGCCGTCCCGGATGCGGTAGGTCGCATTGAAGTCGATCACGCGGTCGGCTTCGATGGTGTAGAGCGCCGTCGATTTGGTATCGTCGCGGTAGACGGTAACGGCCTCTTTCAGCTTGAACGCTTTCTGATGGACGTACATCATCGGCGCACCGGTCGCATCGGTGACCCGAATCTGGGGGGCGACCGCGAGGATCTTGAAGGTGAGCTGGAGGGGGTACTGCATCGGGAGAAGAGGGGCCGGACCTCCCAAGCTCGCACCCGTTTCCCCTAGGCGCGAACGTGTTGAAGAATCTCAGGAGGTGCGATTCCTTTCCCTCCCAGGTGCACAGAACCAGATGTTCGTTCGATATTTGGCCGTCCCCCTGGCTCACAGTGCGACGCGTCTGTCTGGTTTTGCTCACGCTGGTTGCCTCCTGCGTCGCGCCTGTGCGCGCGCAGGTGACGCTGACACCAGGCGTGGAGGCTCCTGATCTCAGCACCGTTACGGAGCGGCTGGCGACGCCGCCCGCCAGCGCCGTGGCGGCCCTCACGGCACCCGCCCGCTCGGCCCCTCTCTTCGACGCCGACCTGACCGGAACGCAGGACGTGTGGTCCCGCGTGACCGTCCGGTCCGGAGCGGACCGCGACGTCCGCTGGATCCTGCCCCTTTCGGTAGACGAGGCGACGGTCTACGTGATCGGCAGCTCCGACGTCACCCGGATCCGCACGGGCCGGGCCCTGCCCCTCGCCGAGCGATCGGTCCGCGTGGCCCACCCCCCGGCCGTGGCGTTCGACCTCCCGGCCGGTGCCGAGCGGACGCTCGTCCTCCACATCCGCCACGACGCCAGGGGGTACACGCGCGAGGTGCCCGCCCAACCTGCCCCTGCGGAGGTCTTCTTCGCCCGGCTCGCCCGGCAGAACACGGGGAACGGGCTGTTCCTGGGACTCCTGCTCGCCCTGGCGATCTACAACCTGTTTCTCTTCGGCTCCTTCCTCGACCGGAGCTACCTCGCCTACGTCGGGTTCCTGGTCGGGTCGATGCTCTACTGGGCCACCAAGGCGGGCTTCATCATCGATCTCCTGTGGCCGACCACCTACCGGGGCTACCTCGAGTTCAACTTCTTCGGTCTGACGCTCGCGGCGATCTCATACCTCGTGTTCGCGCGGGCCTTCAACCAGACCGCGACGTACGCCCCCCGGCTGCATCGTGTGCTGCTCGGGCTCATCGTGCTGTGGGGCGTGTGGGCCCTCACCGGCGTCGCCGCCTGGCTCGGCGCGCCGCTGTGGACGTTGGCTCAGCTCGGAGCCGGCGTGACAGGGTTCGCGACGCTGACCGGCACGCTGGCGGCCGGATTCATCGCCTGGCAACGAGGCTACGTGCCCGCCCGCTACTACCTCATCGCATCCTCGGCGATGATCGCGACGGGGATCGCCTTCATCGTCGCCTGGTTCGGCTGGGCACAGCTGCCGTGGCCGGCGACGGTCGTGCTCCAGGTCGGCATGGGGACGGAAGCCCTCCTGCTGGCGATGGCGCTCTCGGCGCGGGTCCGCCTCCTCCACCGCCAGCGGAACGAAGCGGAGACGGCCCGCCGCGAGTCCGAGGCGATGGCCGAGGCCCTCCGTGAGGCCATCGCGCTCAAGTCGAACCTCCTCGGCTTCGCTGCTCACGACCTCCGAACGCCGCTCATCGGCATCATCGGATTCGCCGACCTCATCCGCCTCGACGCCGAGGAGGGCTCGACTATTCGCGCGTACAGCGAGCACATCGATGGCGCGGCCAACCGGCTCCTCCGGCTCATCCAGGACCTTCTGGTCACGGCCTCGCTCGACCAGGCCGCCGAGATGGACCGTTCGCGGGTCCTCGACCTCAGCATGCTCGTGGCCGAGACCATCGAGCCGCTCCAGGTCGCCGTCCGGTCGAAGCGCCAGCAGCTCGACCTCCGCCTGGCCCCGGGCTGCTACGCCCGCCTCGACGAGGATCGGTTCCAGGAAGTCATCGACAACCTCGTCTCGAACGCGATCAAGTTCAGCCCGCCGGGTGGAACGCTGGGCGTCGAGGTCCGCGGCGATGCTGAGCAGGTCTGGCTCTCCGTCGCCGACTCCGGCCCCGGCTTCTCGCTGGAGGACCGGGCGACCCTGTTCAAGCCGTTCACGAAGCTCTCGGCCCGCCCGACGGGCGGCGAGCCGTCGACCGGCCTCGGGCTGTCCATCGTGAAGCGAATCGTGGACCTGCACGGCGGTGAGATCCAGGTCGAGTCCGAGCCCGACCGCGGCGCCCGCGTCACCGTCGTGCTCGATGCCGTGGCCCCGCCTGAGAACAAGGCGATCGATGGCCCCCCCGTACCGGCGCTCGCCCGGTCTGGCGTTGTGATCGAGCGTCCCTACCAGCCGTAGGCCGCCTTCAGCCGGTCGAGGATGACCGTCGTCGTGCGGTCGGCGATATCGTAGACCCGGTCGAAGCCCTCGGGGCCGCCGTAGTAGGGATCGGGTACCTGGTAGTCGCCAGGCTCGGGATCGAACTCGCGGAAGAGGCGGACGCGCGTGCCGTGGTCGCCGTCGGGGTCGAGCGCCAGCGTGTCGTGCAGGTTCGCCTTGTCCATGACGAAGACGTGGTCGTAGTCGTCGAGGTCCGCGCGGACGAGCTGGCGGGCCTTGAGGGCCGAGAGGTCGGTGCCCCGCTCCGCGGCCGTGGCCGTCATCCGCCGGTCCGGCGGCGCACCCACGTGCCAGCCGCCCGTGCCCGCCGAGTCGACCTCGACACGGTCCGCCAGTCCGGCGGCGATCACCTTCTGCTGGAACAGCCCTTCGGCGAGCGGGCTGCGGCAGATGTTGCCGAGGCAGACGAAGAGGACGCGGACGGGGCGGTCAGACATGGATACGGAGAGCGACATCTCAGAAGATGGCTGTGCTGGCGGACGGCCGCCAGCACAGCGGCCGGCGGCCGGTGCAGTCTCAACGGGCTGTTCACCGGAGAGCGGCAACGGGACGTGGCGAGTGCCGTTGAGGCCTCTCTAGCTTACTGACCGACCAGTCAGTTATTTATGAGCCCCCCTGACGCCCCCGCTCGCCGGCGCCGCCCCGAGGCCCGCCCCGACGAGATCCTGACGGCCGCGCTCGACGAGTTCGCCGAGCGCGGGCTCGCCGGCGCCCGCATCGCCGACATCGCCACGCGCGCGGGTGTGGCCAAGGGAACGGTCTACCTCTACTTCGAAACGAAGGACGATCTCTTCCGCGCAGCCGTCCGCCAGACCACGGCCGAGGCCGTCGCCGCCCTCCGCGAGGCCGCGGTCGGCGACACCGCGCGGGCCAGGCTGGAGGCGGCAATCCCGGTCTTCTGGGGAGCCATCCGCTCGCGGCGGTTCGGCACGGTCCACAGGCTCGTAATGGGCGAGATCCACCAGTTCCCGGAGCTGGCCCGCTTCTACAGCCAGGAGGTCGCCGGCCAGGCCTCGTCGCTGCTGGCGGACCTCGTGCACGAGGGCATCGAGGCCGGCGAGTTCCGGCGCGTCGACCCGCTGACCGCCGCGCGGATGCTCGTGGCCCTCTGCGTCAAGCACGCCACGTGGTTTTCCCGGCCCGACCTCTTTACCCACCTCACGGAGCGCCCTGAGGCCGACGTCCTCGCCGATGTGGCCGACTTCTTCTTCGCCGCGCTCCGCCCGTGACCGCCCTTCGGATGCTTCCTCGTTCGATCCGCTCCCTCGCCATCGGCCTCCTCCTCGCCACCGCCGCCCACGCACAGACGGCGGACACGCTGAGCCTCGGCGACGCCGTCCGCCTCGCGGCGGCCCAGAGCGGGCGTGTGACGATCTCGCGCGCACAGGTCGCCCAGAGCGCCGCGCGGGCGGCCCAGGCCCGCGCTGCCCGCCGCCCCCGCGTCTCCGTCGACCTCACGCAGGCCGGGCGGACGTTCAACACGGCCACGCTCGGGCTCGACCTCCCGACCGTCCCGGGCGAACCGCCGCTCTTCGCCCCGAACGGCGAGATCGCCGGGCCCGTCCTCACGACCGACCTCCGCGCCCACCTCGCCGCCGACCTCGTGGACCTCGCCGCCCGACGGCGCGAGGCGAGCGCCCAGGCCGGCGTCAACGCGGCCGAGGCCGCCGTTGAGGCCGCCGCGGAAGGCGCGGGCGCCCAGGCCGCCGCGGCCTACGTCGCCGCCGCCGCCGCCCGCGCGGAACTGGACGCCCGCTCCGCCGACCGCGCCCTCGCCGAGGACCTCCTGCGCATCGCCCGCGCCCAGCTCGACGCCGGCGTCGGCGTGGGGCTGGACGTGACGCGGGCCGAGGCCCGGCTCGCGGCCGTCACGGCCCAGACCGTCGCCGCCCAGGGGCGCTGGGAGCAAGCCCGGCTCGACCTCCTCCGCGCCGTCGGCCTCTCGCCGGACGCGCCCATCGCCATCCGCCCTGTGGAGGCCGCCCGCGCGCCGGCCGACACGACCGCGCTCCTGAGCGTCGCCCGCGCGAACCGCGCCGATGTGGCCGCCGCCGAGGCCCGGCTCGCCGCCATCGACGCCCAGGTCGAGGCCATTCATGCCGAGCGCTACCCGACGCTGCGCGTCGTCGCCGACGACGGGCTCATCGGAAAAGACCCGTTCCACCCGCTCAACACCTTCGATTTCGGCCTCCAGCTCTCGGTCCCGCTGTTCGACGGCCCTCGCCGCGACGCCCGCGTTGCCGAGCAGGAGGCACTCCGCGCCGAGGTCGAGGCCCGCCAGGCCGACCTCCTCGACGACATCCGGTTCGACCTCGAGCGTGCCCGGCTCGACCTCGGCACGTCGGCCGAGCAGGTCGGAGCCGCGCGCGTCCGCCTCCAGCTGGCGGAGCAGGAGGTGGAGCAGGCGTCGCAGCGGTTCCGCGCGGGCGTGGCCGGCAACGGCGACGTCGTCACGGCGTCGCGCAGCCTGCGCGGCGCCCGCCACCAGCTCAGCGCGGCCGAGACCGCCGTCCAGGCCGCCCGGGTTCGCCTCGCCTACGCCGAGGGCACCCTCGACACCCTCCCCTGATCGCCCCCATGGAAGTCACCACCGAGCCGCGCGCCGCCACCGCGCCCTCCCCCACGGAGCCCGAGCCTGCCGCCGCGCCCGCCCAGAAGCCGTTCCCCGTCCGCCGAATCGTCCTCTCCCTCGTCGTCCTCGCCGGGCTGGCGGCGGGCGGCACGTGGGCCTGGGGCATGTGGACCTACGGCCAGGCCCACGTCTCCACCGACGACGCCCAGGTCGACGGTCACGTCATCCCCGTCCTTGCCCGCGTCGGCGGCTACGTCGACGCCGTCGAGGTGTCCGAGAACGACGCTGTGCACGCGGGCGAGGAGCTCGTCGTGATCGACGACACCGACATTCTGGACCGCGTCGCCCAGGCCGACGCCGAGGTGGCCGCGGCGAGCGTGGCCGCCGAGAGCGGAACGTCGGCGCAGGTGGCCGGCGCGCAGAGCCAGACGTCTGCGCTCCAGGCCCAGATCGCCGCCGCCCGTGCCAACGCCCAGCGCGCCGAGCGCGACCTCGACCGCATCCGCGGGCTGGCCGCGCAGCAGATCGTTTCGCAGCAGCAGCTCGACGCGGCTCAGGCCGCGGCGACGGCCGCCCAGGCGAATGTCCGCGCCCTCGAAAGCCAGGTCTCGGCAGCCCAGGCCGGCGTGGCGGGCGCTCGCTCCGGCGGCGCCGCGGCCGCGGCACGCCTCGACGCTGCCCGCGCGGTCCGCCAGTCGGCCGCGCAGCAGCTGACCTACACGCACGTCGACGCGCCGGCCTCCGGGACGGCCTCGCGCGTCCAGGTCGAGCCCGGCCAGCTCGTCCAGCCGGGCCAGCCGCTGCTGACCGTCGTCGGCGACAGCCTGTGGATCACGGCCAACTTCAAGGAGACCGACCTCGACCGACTCCGCATCGGCCAGCCCGTCGAGATCGAGGTCGACGCCTACCCCGGCTGCACGGCGCACGGGACCGTCGAGAGCGTGGCTGCCGCGACCGGCTCGCGTTTCGCGTTGCTCCCGCCGGACAACGCGACGGGCAACTTCACCAAGGTCGTCCAGCGCGTGCCCGTGCGGATCCGCCTGACCGACGGCTGCGGCGCCGACCGGCCGCTCCGCCCCGGCTTTTCGACCGTCGTCCACGCCGCCACCGCGCCCGCGTCCCGTGGCTGAGCTCGCCCTCCCCCACGCCGCGCTGGCGGACGACGTCGCCGAGCGGTACCCGAACCGCTACCTCATCGCCGCCGCCGTCTCGCTGGCGGCGATGCTCCAGGTCATCGACTCGTCGATCGTCAACGTGGCGATCCCGAGCATGATGGGCACGCTCGGGGTCTCCATCGACGAGATCTCGCTGGTCTCGACGAGCTACATCATCGCCAGCGTCATCGTGATCCCCATGACGGGCTGGCTGGGCGCCTTCTTCGGGCGAAAGCGGTACTTCGCCGGCTCGATCCTGCTGTTCACGGCCGCCTCGTTCCTCTGCGGGACGGCGCACTCGCTGGGAATGCTCGTGTTCTGGCGGATCGTCCAGGGCGTCGGCGGCGGCGCGCTCATGGCGACCTCACAGGCGATCCTCTACGAGTCGTTCCCGCCGGAGGAGGCCGGCACCGCCATGGCCTTCTTCGGCCTCGGCATCATGGTCGGCCCGACGCTCGGGCCGACGCTCGGCGGCTGGATCACGGACCACTACAGTTGGCCGTGGATCTTCTACATCAACGTTCCCTTCGGCATCCTGGCGGCGCTGATGGTGGTGGCCTACGTCCGCGAGGGCACCGACCAGCAGAGCCGGTCCATCGACGGCTGGGGCATCGCGCTGCTCATCGTGAGCGTCGGCGCGCTGCAGTATGTCCTGGAGCGCGGCGAGCATTCTGACTGGTTCGACTCCCGGCTCATCACCGAACTGGCGGTCGTCGGCGGGCTCGGCGTGATCCTCCTCATCTGGCGCGAGTTGACGGCCGAGAATCCCGTCATCGACTTCCGCGTGCTCCGGCACGCTCAGTTCTCGGCCGGCGTCGTGATGGGCGTCGTGGTCGGCGCGGGGCTGATGGGGAGCGTGTTCGTGCTGCCGGTCTACCTCCAGACCATCCTCCACATGACGGCCATGCAGACGGGGATGGTGATCCTGCCCGGCGCGCTGGCGACGGCCGCGGCCATGCTCATGGTCGGCCGGCTGAGCCGGATGGTGGACAACCGGCTGCTCATCCTGGTCGGCACGCTGCTGTTCGGGTTCGCCATGTGGGACCTCTCGCGGATGACGCCTCAGAGTGGCGCTGGCGACTTCTTCTGGCCGCTCATCTTCCGCGGCTTCGGCCTCGGCCTCGTGTTCGTGCCGATGACGAACCTCGCGCTGGCGGACGTCGACCGCCGCGAGCTGGGGCAAGCGACGGGCCTCTACAACTTCTTCCGCCAGATGGGTGGCTCGTTCTCCATCGCGCTCATGGCCATGGCGCTCGTCCGCTTCACGGCCCAGAAGAAGGCGTTCCTCGCCGACCATCTCTCGCTCTACGACCCGGCCACGCAAGCGCGCCTGAGCCAGCTCACGCACGGCCTGATCGCGAAGGGCGCCGACGCACAGACGGCCCACCAGCAGGCCCTCGCGATGCTCAACGGCATGCTGACGCAGCAGGCCAGCGTGCTCGCGTTCGGGCGGATCTACCTGATCAGCGGCCTCATCCTCGTCGGCTCGCTTCCGCTCCTGCTCCTGTTCAAGACCGGCCGCCCGGGGCGCTCCGGCCCCGCCGTCCACGCCGAGTAGAGGCGTCCCTCGTCCCGCTGGCGGTCGTCGCCAGCGGGACGACGCGGTCTATCGATCGCCGCGCGGGATGGCCATCGGGTCCGGCGGGAGCGAGACCATCGCGCGCTCCGGCCCGTCGGACCCCTCGATGAAGCGGACCGGCGTCTCGGTCGGCGTCGTGCCCTGGACGATGACGACGGTGCCCGGTGTCGTCGTGTCGCCGCCGGTCCAGTTCCACATCCACTGGGCGTCCGACGTGACGAGGCGGATGCAGCCGTGGCCCTCGGGCGGGCCGCTCGGGACCACGTTGTACTGGTGCAGGTGGATGCCCCGCACGGCGTAGATGTTCATGACGTAGCGCATCAACCACGTCTCGCCGGGCGGCGCCTCGCTGGACTCGCGCTCCATCGCCCGCCAGTTCATCGTGTAGCGACCGGTCGGCGTGGGCGTCGAGGCCTTCCCCGTCGAGACGGGCCCCCAGCGGAGGAGTTGCCCCTGGCCGTAGGCCGCCCACGTCTGGGAGGTCAGGTCGACGACGATGGCCCGCTCGATCTCGGCCGCGCCGGGCCACGACCGATCGTACGGGGCGAACGCCAGCGGGGCGAGGTCGAAGTCGTCCGGGCGGGCCGGGAGGACGATCGAGTCGCCCGTGCGGAGCATCGTCACGTCGGGCTGGCCGAGGAGCGGCGCGATCGCCAGCCGGGCGCGGCCCCGGTCCCGGTCGCCCCCGCCGATGGCCTCGTAGAGGTCGTGCCGGGCGAGCACCGAGTTGCCCGAGGGATGCTCCAGCCGGTACCGCTTGTAGCGGATGGGATGGTCCGGGACGGCCGTGTCCCGGCCGAGGATGGCCGCGAGCGCGGCCTGGTCGTAGGCCCGCTGCGCCTGGACGGCAGGAGCGACGAGGAGGACGGCGAGAAGGGCGAGAGCGCGCATCGGTGGGGAAGGCGGGCAGGCGCGTACGAACGTTCCCCGGGTGGTGGTTCGGGCGCGGCGCGGCGGGCCACGGCTTCTTCACGCCCTGCTGGCGGCGCTGCGCGCCAAGTAGCAGGGGTTGGAAGGCCGAGCCCATGGTCTAAAATCGTTCCCTCCCGCCCCCGTCATCCCGTTTCTCCTTTCAACTCTCGCTGAAACCATCGGCACGGCACCGGGGTCGGACGCCGCGTCCTCTATCTTCGGCCGTTCCCCGCTTTGCCCATGCCTGAGGCCGCTTCGACCCATACGCCTGGACCGCTCCTCGCCCAGATCGAGACCCCGGCCGACGTCCGCGCCCTCCCGGTCGAGCGCCTGCCCCAGCTCTGCGACGAGCTCCGCGACTACATCGTCGACATTGTCTCGGTCCACGGCGGCCACTTCGGCGCCAGCCTCGGCGTCGTCGAGTTGACGGTCGCGCTCCACTGGGCCTACGACACGCCGAGCGACCAGCTCGTGTGGGACGTCGGGCACCAGGCCTACGGGCACAAGATCCTGACCGGCCGCCGCGACGCGTTTCCGACCAACCGGAAGTACGGCGGCCTCAGCGGCTTCCCGAAGCGGAGCGAGTCCGAGTACGACACGTTCGGCGTGGGCCACGCGAGCACGTCGATCTCGGCTGCGCTCGGCATGGCCGTCGCCCGCGACCTGAAGCGGACCGACCAGAAGGTGGTCGCCGTCATCGGCGACGGATCGATGACGGGCGGGCTCGCGTTCGAGGGCCTCAACAACGCCGGCGCGAGCGACACCGACCTCCTCGTCGTCCTCAACGACAACCGGATCTCGATCGACCCCAACGTCGGCGCGCTGCACGAGTACCTCGCGAAGGTCTCCGCCAGCGGGTCGTGGAACGCGCTCAAGGGCGAGGTCTGGGAGCTGTTCGACCGGCTCAAGGGGATGGGCGGCGGGACGCTCCAGCGGCTGGCGAGCCGCGTCGAGGACGGCCTCAAGGCCGCGCTCACGCCGGGCATGCTCTTCGAGGCCCTCGGCTTCCGCTACATCGGGCCCGTCGACGGCCACGATGTCGTTGCGCTGGCGACGCACCTCAAGAAGCTCCGCGAGCTCAAGGGGCCCATCCTGCTCCACACGCTCACGGTCAAGGGCAAGGGCTTCGCGCCGGCCGAGGCCGACCAGGTGAAGTGGCACGCGCAGTCGAGCCCGTTCGACAAGATGACGGGCAAGAGCCTGGCCGTACCCACCGCCAGCGGCGCGAAGCCGCCCAAGTGGCAGGACGTCTTCGGCGACGCCATGATCGAGCTGGCCGAGCAGGACGACCGCGTCGTCGGCGTCACGGCGGCCATGCCGTCCGGCACGAGCCTCGGCAAGATGATGGCCGCCATGCCGGACCGCGCCTTCGACGTCGGCATCGCCGAGATGCACGCGGTCGTGTTCGCCGCCGGCCTCGCGACGCAGGGAATGCGACCGGTCTGCGCCATCTACTCGACGTTTCTCCAGCGGGCCTACGACGGCGTCGTCCACGACGTCGTAGGCCCGCTGGAGAAACGTCGAGTAGATGGCGCAGACC
>CAYPVZ010000063.1:0-4801 GCA_964414235.1 uncultured Rhodothermales bacterium
ATCACCGTCTGCCCCACCCCCAACCCCGACAGCCTTAAGTTCGAGGTCGCCGGCCCGACCGTCATCGAGGGCGGCCTGCTCGCATTCCACTCGCTGATGGAGGCTGCCGAACACCCGCTCGCGGCCGAGCTCTTCGCGCTGCGGGGCGTCGAGTCGCTCCTCATCGTCCCCCACTTCGTGACCGTCACCAAGCACCCGGCGGCCGACTGGGACCTGCTGGTGGCCGGCGTCGAGGCCGTCCTCGCGGAGCACGTCAACGGGAAGAGCTGATCAGGCGACCGGCTGGCGGAGGAGGTCGGCGGCCCGCTCGTCGATCATCAGGACGGGCGCGTTCGTGTTGCCGCGCGGCACCGTCGGCATGACGGAGGCATCGACGACGCGGAGTCCCTCGATCCCGCGCACGCGCAGTTGCGGATCGACGACCGAGGCCTCGTCCGCCCCCATCCGGCACGTCCCGACCGGGTGATAGATCGTCTCGCAGGTCTCCCGGACGTAGGCCGCCAGCGCGGCGCGGCCGTGGCCCGTGGGCTTGGGAAGCAGGCCGCCGCCGCGGTACCGGTCGAGCGGACTGGCGCTGGCGATCTCGTGCGCCAGCTCCAGCCCGGCGACGAGGCGGTCCAGGTCGGCCGGTTCGGTCAGGACGTGCGGGTCGATGATCGGGTGCGCGGCCGGGTCGGCGCTGCGGAGCGTGATCCGCCCGCGGCTCTCGGGAGTCAGGAGCGTTGGGCCGACGGAAAAGCCGTGCTCCGTCGGCGGCGTCCGACCGTGGTGGAAAAAGTGGACCGGCGCGACCTGGAACTGGATGTCGGGCGCCGGCGCCCCCTCGGCGACGCGGACGAAGAGCCCGGCCTCGGCGACGTTCGAGGCTAGCGGCCCGCGCCGACCGACGAGGTAGCGCAGGAAGCTGCCGAGGCCCTCCGCCTTCATCAGCGATACCGGCTCCTTCAGTGCATAGTGCCGCCCCACGATCAGGTGATCCTGGAGGTTCTCGCCCACAGCCGGACGATCTGCGGCGATGCCGATGTCGAGCGAGCGGAGCACGCCGGCTGGACCGACGCCGGAGAGCATCAGCAGCTGCGGCGAGTTGATGGCGCCGCCACAGAGGATGACCTCGCGATCGGCCTGGACCGTTTGCACCGCCCCCTCACGGTCCACGACCACACCGACCGCCCGGCCGTTCCGGATCACCACGCGGTGCGCCTGTGCGTTCGTCCAGATGGTCAGGTTGGGACGGCGGCGAGCCGGCTTCAGAAACGCCGTCGCGGCGGACTCGCGGCGACCTCCGCGCTGAGTGAGTTGGTAGAGCCCCGCCCCCTCCTGCTCCGCCCCGTTGAAGTCCGACGTGCGCGGCAGCCCGACGGCCTCGGCGGCCTCCACGAAGGCCTCGGACACCGGGCTGGGACTGGCGGGGTCCTCGACGCGGAGCGGCCCGCCGACGCCGTGGTAGGCCGAGGCCCCTCGCGCGTTGTCTTCGCTCCGCTTGAAGTACGGGAGCACGTCCGCAAACCCCCAGCCGTCGCAGCCGTCGGCGGCCCAGCTGTCGTAGTCCGCGTGGTGACCGCGGATGTAGATCATCGCGTTAATCGACGACGACCCACCGAGGACGCGCCCACGTGGCCAGTAGAGCGAGCGGTCGGCGGCGGCGGCCTGGGGCTCCGTATGGTAGTTCCAGTCGGCCTCAGTCGCGAACAGCTTCGAGAACGCGGCCGGGATGTGGATCTCGGCGCGGTCGTCGGAGCCGCCGGCTTCGAGAAGCAGGACGCGGAGGTCGGGGTCTTCGCTCAGGCGGGCCGCCAGCACACAGCCGGCCGAGCCCGCACCCACGATGACGTAGTCGTACATGGCACCTGGATTGACGCGGTGCGGCAAACGTACCACCGCCCGCGTCCGTGCCCGCCCTTCCGCCTATGTCTGGGCGATGGGCCAGCCCTCCTCCCCGTCGAGCGCGACCGCCAGCTCGCCGCGGAGCAGGGCCTCCAGGTCCTCTCCGACGAAGGCGTAGCGCCAGCCCGGAAGCGCCTCGGCGACGGCCTCCGGCCCGGCCTCGACGATCTCCGTCAGAAACGCCTTGGGCGCGATGAGGACCGCGTCGACGCCCTCACGCTCGCAGCGACCGGCGAGAAAGGCCTGCGCCACGAGGAGCCGCGCGGCGCGGCGGAAGTCGTCCGGCCCCGGGCGGCCCCGGCGCTCGACGCGCTCCGGTTCGGCCTCGAGTCCCTCGGCGACGGCCGCCAGCAGCCCGTCTGCGTAGCGCTGCAGCTGGCGGTCGGTGAGCTTGAGCCGGGCGAGATCGGCCTCTGACTGGGGCGCCCGCTCGGCGATGGTGACCAACATCTCGTCCGGGAGCACCATTCGGCGCGTCCGGTCGAGGCGACGGGCCTCGACTTCGCGCCACGCCGCGACGGACCGAAGAACGGCCCGCTGGCGGCCCGAGAGACGGCCCAGCCCGCGCGCTTTGATTCGGTCGAGGGCGTCGGTCGGAGCGGCCTCGTCGTAGATCGCCGGGTCGTCGTAGGACGCCATCTCCTCGTCGAGCCACGAGCGGCGCCCCCGCGCCTCGGCCTCGGCGACCAGCTTCTGGTAGACGTCGAGCAGGTAGCGGACGTCGTCCTCGGCGTAGCGGACCTGGCTCTCGCTCAGCGGGCGACGGAGCCAGTCGCTCCGCGTCTCCCCCTTGTCGAGGCGAATCCCGACTCCCCACTCCACGAGGTCCTGGAGCGACGTCGTCGCCGAGAGGCCGACGAGGCCGGCGGCCCGCTGCGTGTCGAACACGGCCACCGGACGGGCGCCCGTCGCCCGCGCCATGATCTGGAGATCCTGCGTCGCGTCGTGGAGCACCTTGACGACGCTCGGGTCTTCGAGGAGCGCGCCGAGCGGACCGAGGTCATCGAGCGCGACCGTGTCGATCAGGTGAACGTCATCTCCGCCCAGACCGAGCTGGACGAGACCGAGGCCGGGATAGTAGGTCCGCTCCCAGACGAACTCCGTGTCGAGGGCGACCGCGTTGTGCTGGAGGGCGCGCTGGCAGATGGCGGAGAGCGCCTCAGGCGTGTCGATCAGAGAGTCCCTCACTCGGCCACCCGCTTGATGGTGCAGCCGAAGGCCTGCGTGCGCTGGATCTCGATGGGCAGCCCGGCGACGCTCTGGTCCATGGCCTGAGCGAGGTACGGCACCTGGACACGCTCGGCGGAGGCCGGGCTGTCGTCAAGCGCGCCGTCGTAGAGGAGCGTCCCGGACGGGCCGAAGAAGAAGACATGGGGCGCGTTCGTCGCGCCGAACGCCAACGCCAGCCGGCCCTGCGGATCGAGGAAGTACGGCACGGCCAGACGAGAGGACGTGATCGCCTCCCGCGAGACCGCCGCCGACTCGCGCTCGTTCTGCGCCGGGTCGTTCGCGTTGACGAGGACGAACCCGACGCCAGCCGGCGTGTATCGCCCGACGAGGTCCGCCAGTCGCGGCGCGTAGCGGTCGGTCCACGGACACGCGTTGCCCCAGAAGACGACGACGAGCCCGGCCGATCCGGAGGCGTCGCTCAGCGAGTTCTGCGAGCCGTCGGCGGCGTCGAACCCCTCGGAGGCAAGCGGCACCGCGGCGCCGTACGAGATCTGCGCCGCGGGCGCGACCGCCAGCGCGAGGGCAAGGAGGAAGAGTCGGGTCACGGTCAGGACTGGCTGGGATCGCCGCCGGCGTCGAGCGTCGCCACGATCCGGTCGAGGTCGGTGCGCGTGATCATGCCGGGGTGCGTGTGCTTGAGGATGCCGTCGCCGTCCAAAAACATGGTGATCGGGAGGACGTCGGCGACGAACGGGTTGAGCTGTGAGGCCACGTTGCCCTGCCCCGTGTAGAGGTAGGACGGGTCGGCCACCTCGTGCTCGGCGAGGAAGGCCGTCACGAGGTCAATGTCGACGGGTTGGTCGAGCGAGACGAACCGGACGAAGACGTGGTCCGCAGCCTTCTCGCGTCCATACTCCACCAGCTCGGGGAACTCCTGACGGCACGGGCCACACCACGTCGCCCAGAAGTTGAGGACGATCCAGTCGGCGTCGAGCCCGTCGAGGTCCTTGACGAGCGCCTCGGCGCTGGCGATCTCGACGACGGGCGCGCCAGACTTGGCCTCACCAGAGGCATCGGCGGACGAGCCGCCGCTGGCGGACGCGTCGGGCGTGGAGTCGGCGGCGCAGCCAGCGGCGAGCGCGGCGAGCACGAAGAGCGAGAGCAGGCGCATGGGCAGAGTGGTCAGCGCCCCCTCAACGTCCTGACCGGCGGCGGAGTGCCGGGGCGCTACGGGATTCGTTCGATGGGCACAGTGTCGCCCGCCGCCAGCGCCGAGGCCGGCACGAGGGCCCACGCGACCACGCCGTCGTCGGAGCGCGGCTCCAGCAGCATCACCGCCAGCCGGCCGAGCGGCTGGTCGACCGGCACGACGAGCGCGTGCGCCAGCCGCGGCGGATCGCCCTGCTCGCCCGGAATGTCGGCCCACGATCCAAAAACCTCCTGCGCGCGGACATCCTGGAACGGCCGCCCGGCCACGTGGACGCTGTCGATGCGGAACCGCTGGCGGGCGACGCCCCAGACGAACTCCTCGCGGTAGCGGATGCCGTGCGCGTCGAGCAGGTCGCGGATCGCCTCCTGCGCCTCCCCGAATGGGATAACGTAGGCGCTCGGGGCGACGACGGTCTCGCTCGGAGCGAAACGCACGTAGGCCGGCATCCGCTCTGGCCGCCGCACGTCCCGGCGCTGGAACATCCGCGAACCCGTCACCGGATGCCGCAGCGTGTCGACCGCGCCGAGCAGGATGTCG
>CAYPVZ010000063.1:4811-10670 GCA_964414235.1 uncultured Rhodothermales bacterium
GCACATGGACGACGATGCGGACGAGCGCCCCCGCCTGCTCCGCGTCGCCGAGCGGGACCCGCTCGAGCACCTGCGCGTACCGACCGGCGACGCGGTCCAGGGTCACGAAGCAGCCGCGGGCCGCGTCGACCGCGCCGAGCAGGATGTCGACCGGCTCCGGCAGCGCCGCGAACGTCGTGCGCACCGCCAGTTCGCGGCCGACGACCGTCTCGGCGTCCGCCTCCGCCACGCGCTGGCGGACGTGCCGGGCCTCGGCCCACGTCCGGTCCAGAATCTCCTCGACGAACCGCCGGCTGACAGCCACGCGCTCATCGTACGGCGCGTAGCTGTAGGCCTCCGACAGGATCCCGTAGCGCCCGCGCACGCCGACGTAGTTCGCCGAATACCGCGGCTGAGCACTGTACGAGTACCACCCGCGCGGCGCGTCCGACTCCTCCCCGAAGGCGCCCGGGACGTTGCCGTAGTGGTACATCGCGAAGTCGTCCGAGGCGAGGACCGAGTCCGAGATCGCAGGCAGCCAGCGGTCCCAGAGATCGGCGTCGATGCCAGACGGCGTGTTGGGCGAGAGGCCGGGAGCGTACGTCAGGTGGTAGCCCATGAACGAGCCGTCCGTCGTGTGGAGATCGACGACGACGTGCGGGTCCGCGTCGCGGATCAGCCCGACGAGGGCGCGCGCCTCGGGCGACGCCAGCTTGGTAAAGTCGCGGTTCAGGTCGAGCCCGGCCGCGTTCGGGCGCTGGCCCATGCCCTCCAGCGGCCCCAGCTGGAACGGCCGGTTGTCGTAGCCGACGCGCTCGTTGCCGTCCGCGTTGTAGATCGGCGCGACCATGACGACCAGCGAGTCGGCCCACTCGGCGTGCGCGCCGGAGGCGACGTCGCGGAGCAGCTCCAGCATGGCGTCTTTGCCGCAGACCTCGCCCGCGTGGATGTTGGCGAAGACCAGCACGCGCGTCTTGCCCGACTGACGGACGGCCTCCGGCGTCGCCGCGTCCGCGCCCCAGACCACGAGCGGGAGCGTCCGCCCCTCCCCGCTCTCGCCGAACGCGCCGACGTGGAGGTCCGTATCGAGCGCCGCCACCTGATCGACGAAGTCGACGACCTCAGCATAGGTCGAGGTGCAGCGGTAATCACAGGCCTCGGCCGGCGTGACGAGCGCGGCGGCGGCGGCCTGGGGGGCGGAACGCGAGCCGTGGGGCGCCGACGCACACCCGGCGAGCAGGGCCGCCAGCGCGGCCATCGAAAAACGGGTCACTCGGCGTCGTCAGGATCGGTGAGGGCGAGGCGGGCCACCATCCAGCGGTTGAGCCCGTAGAACACAGCCAGGACAATCGCCCACTGGACGAGGCACGTCATGGCGCTGTAGGGGTCGAATGGATCCCACCAGCGGCTCGTGAAGTCGGCCGTGGTGGCGCGGTAGAGCCACCAGCCGAGCAGCACGATGGCCTGAAGTGGAATCGCCACCTTCATCCAGACGTCCCACAGCGGCGAGAGCCGCCAGTCGCTCGGCGTGGCGACTTCCTCGCGGAGCCTGGCCGCGCCGTGGCGAATGACAGCGTAGGCGATGAACGCGCCCGAGAGCATCAGCGCGACGCCCCACACGAAGTCCTGGTTGCCGAACACCTCGCCCGAGAGCGCGCTCGGCACGCCGAGCAGGAACGCCACGACGCCGACCCAGACGACGGCCCGCTGGCGGGGCGCGCCGAAGTCGACCACGACGCGCGTCGAGAGCTCGATCATCGAGATCAGGCTGGAGAGCGCGGCGAAGGCCAGGGCCACGAAGAAGAGGACGGCCAGCACCCGGCCAAACGCCATCTCGGCGAAGAGCGGCGGCATCCAGATGAACGTGAGGCCCGTTCCGCGCTCGCCACTCGTCCGGAGCACGTCCAGGATCTCGGGACGAGTCATCGTCGAACCGAGCACGGCGAAGACGATCCCGAACACCATCGTCGCGGCCAGGATCGAGACCGTGTTGTTGCCGACGCCCGTCAGGACCGCGTTTCGGACGACGCCGTCTTCCTTCCGCATGTACGCGGCGTAGGTCAGGATCAGGCCCCAGCCGGCGCCGGTGTCCCAGGCGTTCTGGGTCAGCGCTTCGAGCCAGACCGACGGATTGCCCAGCGTCGGCCAGTCGGGCGTGAAGAGGAAGGCGAGGCCGTCGCCCGCGCCCGGCAACGTCAGCGCGCGCGCCACCGCCAGCACGACGATCACGAGCAGCGTCGGGACGAGGACGCGGTTGGCCTTCTCGATGGTCGAGACGCCGCCGCGGCAGGCGAGCACGCCGAGCGCCATCATCCCGCCGTGGAGCACGATCGGCCACGGCGAGGCCTGGAATGCCTGCCACGCCGCCAGCGAGGTTTCGGGCGTGACGGGAAGGCCGAGCGCAGCTGAGCGGCCGACGAAGTAGGCGCACCAGCCGGCGACCACGCTGTAGTAGCACATGATCGCCGCCGCCACGAACGCCACGAACGCGCCCAGCCACGCCATATTGGGCCCCGCCAACCGGGCGAATGTCCCGACGACGCCACGGCGCCCGCGCTGGCCGAGGGCGTACTCGGCGATGATGAGGGGGATGCTCCACGCGAGAAGGAACACGACCCAGGCAACGAGGAAGGCGCCCGCACCGGCTTCCCCGGCGTTCGAGGCCGCGATGCGCGGGAAGCGCCAGATGTTGCCGGTCCCGACGGCGATGCCGAGGACGCTCAGGAGGAGCGCCCAGCGTGAGGAGAAGCGGTCTGCTGGACGCGCCATGGAGCGTTAGATGCGGTCGAGAGGGGTCCAGCCGCTGGGGCGGGACGAGGTGGGGTCGTCGGCGAAGGGATCCCGCGGCTCGGCCTCGGGCGTAGCTGGGTCGGCTTCCGACAGTGCCCGGACGGCCGAGCCGTGCCCGTCGCCCGGGATCGGCGCGCGGCGGAACGGCGCGAACGAAGCCGGCGGCTCTGCCGAGGTCGGCTCGGCGTTGTCGTAGGAAAGCACCTCATCAGGGGCCCCGTCGTCGGAGTCGTCGGGCTCGGAGGGCGGGGCCGACTCGGCCGCGGGCGTGCCAAGGGCATCTGGCGTCGGCGTGTGCGTGGGCTGCGTCGGGGCAACGTCCGCAGCTGGTGTCGCCGAGAGAGCGGGCGCGTCGCCCTCGTTCGTGGGCACCTCGAACACGTACTGGGCCACCTCGCGGCCGGCCTCGGCATAGTCGACCGCGCCGCGCGTCGAGAGGCGAGCGTCGAAGACCGTCCGACCGTCGCGGCTGGCGACCGCCAGCGACGACGACGTGCGGATGGCGGTCTCCAGCACGGCCTCGCCGTACTTCTGGCGGAGGTAGTCGGTGTAACGGGCGTGCCGGTTGAGACGGGCGTCGACCTGCGTCAGGAGGAAGCGCGGCGTGGCGAGGCGCGGGTTCAGCTTGTCCTTGACCAGCCCACACGTCTGCCACGTCTGCTCGGCGCCGACGACCGGCTGGTACTCGGGCGTGACCGGGATGACGACGTGGTCGCTCGCCACCAGCGCATTCATCGTAAAGACGGAGAGCGCGGCGGCCGTGTCGAGCAGCACCAGGTCGTAACCGTGGCCGGCGCGGATCGTCTCGCGCAGCCACAGGACGTCGGTCGGCCGCGTGAGTTGGCGCAGCGACCGGGTCATGGCCATCGACGAGCCGATGAGGTCGAACCCGCTGACGGGATGGACCGGGAACGCGTGAAGGTCGGCGTGAGCGTCGAGGAGGCCGAGGCCTGAGTGCTCCGGCGGGGGCTCGGGCGCGCCGAGCATCCGCGTGAGGAACCCCTGGGGATCGAGGTCGACAACGAGGACGCGGCGTCCCTGCCGGCCGAGCGCGGCGGCGAGATGGATCGACGACGTCGTCTTGCCGGTCCCTCCCTTGTGGTTGCAGATGGTGAGGACGGACACGTGAGCCGGAAGAGCGGTTGGGGTGAAGATAGACCGGATCGGGCTGTGACCGGGAGATCGGTTGTCACGCCGTCACTATCGGCTCGTGTGTTAAGAACTTGACCCCGCGGTCGATACGAGGGACGCCTCCCTGTGCATCGCCCCATGGCACTTCGGAAAGCCCCTTCGTCTGTTCCGTTCAGCTCGTTCGGCTGGTCGCTCAGCGGGGCCCTCCTCATCGCTCTCAGCCTGCCGCCGCTTGGCCTCTACCCGCTCGCGTGGGTCGGTCTCGTGCCGCTCATCGCTCGGTGGTCGACCCGGGACCCGGGCGTCGACTACGCGCGGGAGCTCTACGCGCTGCTGGTCACAACCAGTTGCTGCGTCGGGTTCTGGCTCCTCTTCAACCCGGACCCCGCGATGGCCGCCATGGGCGGCGTGAGCCTGTTCCTTGTGCCGATTCCGCTCACGCTGGCGTTCGTGCTGGCGGGCGTCGTGAAGGCCAAGGCCGGGCGGATCGCGGGCCTCGTCGCGCTTGTCCTGAACATTCTCGCGACCGAGTACCTCACGCTCGTCTTCAACGTGTCGATCCCGTGGCTCGTCCTCGGACACACGCAGGTTGAGGGCGTCGAGTTCATCCAGATGGCCGACATCGGCGGCGTGCTCCTGCTTAGTGCGTGGGTGTTGCTTCTGAACGTGACGGCCTTCCTTGCCCTTCCCCGCCCCGGGCGCGTGGGCGAGACCTACGGCGAGCGCGGCGCCTCGATCGCCCTGTTCACCGCGTTCGTCGCCCTCCCGGTGGCCTATGGCAGCATCCGGACCGCGCAGTCCGACGTGCCTGCCGGCTACACACGCGTCGGCATCGTCCAGCCCGGCGTGCCGCCGGGCGAGTGGGACGTCCAAGACGCAGTGACGAAGATCGACTACCTCGCCCACCTCTCGGACGAACTCCTGGAGCGCTGGCGCCCGACGGCGCTCGACTCCGCCGAAGCCGCCTCTCCGCTGTTTGCCCGGCGCGGCGACCGAGAGGTCGGCCTGCTCATCTGGCCCCAGACGTCGCTCCCGTTCATGGGGACCGAGGCCGGCGAGCGCCAGCTCTACGACCGCCTCGACCGCTGGACGAGCCGCCGCGGCGTAGCCCTGCTGACGGGCGCCTCGACCGGCACCGAGGGCGTCGACCGCGAGCAGCGCCCGCCGAGCGCCGACGAGCTGGCGAACTCGGCGGTCCTCTTCCGCCCGGGCCGGCCGCTCGTCCGCTACGACCAGATGCGCCGCGTTCGCTTCGCCGACGTCAAGGCCGCGACGGGAAGCCAGCGCGTCGTGCTCGACGCGGGCGGCGCGCGGATCGGCACGGCCGTCGGGTTCGAGTCGCTCTTCGGCGACCACATGCGCAAGTTCACGGCCGACGGGGCAAACCTGCTCGTGGTCCTCTCGCGCAACGACATCTGGGGCCGCACGGCCGGCCTCTACCAGCACCTCCAGTTCACCCGCCTCCGCGCCATCGAGTCGCGACGGGCGGTGGTCCTCTCGACGGTCAGCGGCGTCTCGGCGCTCATCCAGCCGAGCGGGAGCATCGAGCAGATCGCGGGCTGGATGGACCAGGACGTCGAGCCCATCGAAGTCCCGACGTTCCGCGGCGAGACATTCTACGTCCGCCACGGCGACTGGCTGGGCCAGCTGGCGCTGGTGCTGGCGCTCGTATTCAACGCGAGCATCATCCTGGCCGCCGCCTTCTTCCCTGAGCTGCTCGCCACGAAGGACGCCTTCGGCCGCCGCGTGCTCGCCTAGCCATCCGGGGCGATCTTGCGGCGCCGCCCCCCGCCGTGATCGCCCTCCGCGCCCCGCTCGTCCTCGCCTCCGCCAGCCCCCGGCGCCGCGACCTGCTCGCCCGCCTCGGGCTGACGTTCGAGGTCCGTCCCAGCCACGCCGACGAGACGTGGCCGGACCTGCCGCCGGGCCCAGCTGCCGAGGCCGTCGCCCTCCGGAAGG
>CAYPVZ010000064.1:0-10659 GCA_964414235.1 uncultured Rhodothermales bacterium
GCGCGAAGCCGCCGACATCGCTCGCGTCGAAGGCGGGCTCTTCGAACGCGCCCCCGCCCAGGTAAATGCCCTCCTCCTGGAACGAGGCCCCCATCGGCGAACCGCCGTCAGAGCCCGGCTCGGACGAGCCGCTGGCGGGGTCGCCAGCGAGGCTACCGAAACCGTCGGGGAAGATCAGGTTGTCGCTCATGGGAAGGCGCAGGGGGACGGGACCAGCTGCGACGGCATTAGGCCGTCTGCATCAGCTGCTGGAAACGGCGCTTGTTGTTCGAGTACTGGAGCCCGATGTCGGGCGAGATCTTGCGCTCGCGGACGAGCCGGAAGAGGTCCTGCTCCAGGGTGGTCATGCCCTGGCGGCCGCCCTCCCACATCATCTGGTAGATCTCGCCGGTGTTGTTGTTGAGGATGGCGGCCTTGACGGACGCTGTCACCCAGAGCACTTCCTTGGCCAGCACGCGCCCGCCGCCGAGCTTCGGCGGCAGCTTCTGCGAGACCACGCAGTTGAGCACGTCGGCCAGGCGGTTTCGGACGCGCTCCTGCTCGTGCGGCGGGTACTCGGCCACGACGCGGTCGATGGACTCGACGGCGCTCGCCGTGTGGAGCGTCGAGAACACCTTGTGGCCTGTGTCGGCGGCCTCGATGGCGGCGTCGATGGTCTCCGGGTCGCGCATCTCCCCGATCATGATGATGTCGGGGTCCTGGCGGAGCGCCTGGCTCACGCCCATCTTGAACGACGGGACATCCGGCCCGACCTCGCGATGGCGGATGATGCACCGGACCGGGTTGTGGACGTACTCCAGCGGCTTGGCGATGATGACAATGTGGCCGTCGAAGTCCCGGTTGTTCGCGTCGATGATGGCGTCGAGCGTGGTCGACTTGCCGGAGCCGGTGACGCCGGTGACGAGCGCCAGCCCGGAGCGGACGTTCGAGAACAGCACGCCACGCTCGATGACGGGGTGGAAGCCAAGCGTGTCGAGCGCGCGGACCTCCTCGTTGATGGCGCGCAGACAGACACCGAGGTGCTGGTTGTCGTAGTACGTCGTGCAGCGGAACCGCTTGCGCGTGCCGTCCTCCTTGTCGAGCTGGTACGAGAAGTCGGCGGACTGGACCTCCCAGAGGTCGTCCACCTGGCGGTCCGAGAGCAGGTTCAGGATGAGGATGTCGACCTC
The DNA here is from genome assembly GCA_964414235.1 of uncultured Rhodothermales bacterium. Taxonomy (GTDB): domain Bacteria; phylum Bacteroidota; class Rhodothermia; order Rhodothermales; family Rubricoccaceae; genus Rubrivirga. The sequence goes on from CAYPVZ010000064.1 coordinate 1,170, forward strand.
ATCGTGGCTGGCGACGCCGAGTTCGAAGTGCGGCGTCTTGTCGCCGTTGACGCGGTACCACACGCGGCCGAGCGTGGCCGGGCCGCCCATGTCGAGGTCGGATGCGTCCATCGGGTGCATCCGGGCCACGTACTGCTCGATGAACGCGCGGAGCTGCTCGCGCTGGTCGGCCGTGAGCCGCTTGATCTGCTCGACGTAGAACTTCAGCCGGTCCTCGCCGGTGAGCAGCTTCGGCGCCGAGCGCGCGAGCGGGCGGACGAACGACGGGATCCGGAAGAACCCCTCCGAGTCGAGCTCGCCCAGCGCCGGGGCTGCGGGGGCCGGGGCGCCCATGCCGGGCGGCCTCGGCGACGGAGCCGGCGCCATCGGCGGCGACGCGACGGGCGTCTGGAACGGGGCCGTCGGCGCAGCTGGCATGCCGAGCGGAGTGGACCAGGCCGGCTGCCCGCCCGGGGCGGGCGCAGACGGACTGGCGGAGGGAGCCGGCGGGTATGAGGAAGGAGGCGTCACGGAACGAGGGACTGCAGCGAGCGGAAGGCGGCAAGGGCCGCGCCAGATTCAAGCCCGCCGCCCCGGGCCACATTTGGCCCTTGCGGTATCGTCTAGGGCCCCCTCTGGGCGCGCTTTCGACCCATCGGCGGCACGATTGGTAACCCGGCGGCACCGCCTCCCAGCACCATTCCGACCCGGCGCACGAATGAAAATGGGGAGCGACCGGCAACCGCCAGCCGCTCCCCAGAGCGTCGTTACCCGAACACGATCACCGCGTCCGGCACTCCAGCAGAACGTCGCGGTGCTGGCGCAGGTGGGCCATCACACTGGGGGCCGGGAGGCAGAGGTTCTGCTCGTTCGACTCGTTGCCCGGCGGGCGGTGAAGCAGCGGGAACTTCCAATTGCTATTCCACCAGTTGTTGTTCTTCATGCAGTTGCAGGCGTACTCGTTGTACGAGTTCGGCTCTGTACCCACTTCTGGCTCGGGCTCGGGTTCGGGTTCGGGCTCCGGCTCGACCTCCGGTTCAGGCTCCGGCTCGGGTTCGGGTTCGGGCTCCCAGGACGTCGCCTCCGGAACGATGTCTTCCACCTCTCCGCAGGCATCCTGGTAGGCGTGATAAGCCGCCACGGCGTCCTCGTAGCCGTCGTCGTAGGAGCTCAGCACGCCGACCTCGATGACCTGGTCGCTGAAGTCCGGGCGGTCGCCGTAGTCGCGGAGAAGCCGGTAGCCTGTCGTCGCATCGACGTCGGGCCAGCCGCGGCCCTCGTAGCCGAGGCGCTTCGTGGCCTGGAGGCTGTTGGACGGCGTCTCCGACTCGGGTCGATCCCACGACGTGTTGTGGATGTCCTCCCACCCGATCCGCCAGCGGTTGCGGACGCCCGGCTTCTGCTCCACGAAGGCCCAGATGTCCTCGTGTGCCTGGTCGAGGTCGCCCGCCTCGACGATCAGCGCATGGTGGACGTAGTCGTAGTCGCTCAGCCGGAACTGGGAAGCGCGCGCGTGGGCCCGCGCCTCGCAGGATTTCTGCTGGTTGCTCGCGCCGGACGTCAGGAGCGGACGTGCCGAGCAGTTCTGATCCACCCCGATGAAGAAGTTCATCTGAGTGCCCGGCTCCACCCAGATCAGGCGCGCCGGCCGCACCGTGCCCCGCTCGCGGTTGTCCGGCTCGAAGAGCATGACCGGGTCGGGCCTCTCGCCTTCCTTCATGTCCATCGTATAGGCCTGGTAGAACACGGCCGAGCAGTAGCCCGCCTGCGACTCCAGGAACGAGACGTCGAGAACGCCGCCCTGCTGGGCCGTCAGCACGTAGACCCGGTACTCGTCGTGCATGGTGTACTCGGCGTCGCCGAAGTAACCCGTCGCGACGACGCGGACGCTGTGGCCCGAGGTCGGCTCGGCGTGGACCTGGTAGCGGCCCCCGGCGAACCGGCCGGTGGTATAGGAGCCGCTCCGGCCAGCGCTGTTCGGCCCGTTGAGCGCGGCAGCGCCGGCGAGGACCTCATCGCCGTAAGCCCGCACCTCACCCATTCCCACGTTGAACGCGGAGGCGGCGATCTCGCGCGCGATGATCTCCTCCTGGTACTCCAGCTGGTCGAGCGCCGTCTGTTCTTCCACCTCCCGGGAATTGAAGAGCTGGCGGGTCAGGAGGATGCCGGACCCCAGGACGATGATGAGGAGAGCCTTACCCATAGTGGTGTGTGGTGGAGCGAATCATGCGGTGGCTAGCCTTCGAGCGAGGGCGGCGGCACCCAGTACGGTCGGATCTTGAGGGTCCGCACCCAGTACAGCTCACGGATGTAGTTGTCTGGCTTCAGGGTGTACTCGGGGACGACCCCGAACCGGACCCGGATGAAGTCGACCTTGGTGACATCGATCTGACCGGCGTCGATGCCCGTCTCGAACAGCGGCGTCTCGCCGAGGCGGTCGAGGAGATCGACCTGGAAGAACGAGAGCGTCCCGATGCTGCGGGTGTTGTAGACCCACGCCGACGTCGGGACGTCGGCGATGGTCGGCGGGCGGTTGTCGCGGTCGTAGTCGACCAGGGCCGAGTCGCGGAGTACCTCGTAGAGCTGGTACGTCGTGTCGCGGTAGGCGGCCGTGCCGGTCTCTGCCAGCCGGTAGCGCTTGAAGATGCGGAACGAGCTTCCATCGACCCGGGTCGAGTCGCTGAAGAACACCCAGCGGGTCGTGTTGCCTGTCTCAGCATCGACCTCGGGCCGCTCGAATCGATAGAGATTGGTCCCAAAGTTGGCGCCAATGTTGAGGATGTCGTCTTCGACCCACCGGCCGAAGACGAGCGTCTTGGCCTTCACGGCATGTGAGGCCACCTGCTCGACGTTGGCGTGCTGCGTCCGGACCTGATTCACCTGGAGCCCGAGCAGGAGCACGCCTGCCACGATGATGGACGTGAGGTGGTCGAGAAGGGTCTGCATGAGGAGAAGCGGGAGAGGGACGGCGATCGACTGTGCCTTAGAGCCCCGTCAGGGCGTGCCCTCGTTGGTGACTCCACCATCCGACCCGTAGGTCGGGTCGTACTGGTCGGAGTTCTCGTAGTCCATCTGCGCCTTGATCGGGTCGTAGGAAATGACCCGCGTAGCGCGATAGATGCCTTCGGTGGCCGCAGGAATCAGCGGCGAGCGGATGTCGATGAGCACCCGCTTGTGGCGGGTCATGGTCGCGGCCGCCACCATGCTCCCCGGGCTATCGACGTAGAGAACTCCGATGCGGACTTCGAACGGGAGTGACCGCCCGTGCGCCAGTTCCACCTCAACCGGCTGCCACGTGATGCCATCGAGGTCGTCGATGTCGTCGCATTCGGGCGTGTTGGCCGGGTGAAGCAGGTCACAGCCCGCAGCGCCACGGTCGGTCGCGCCGAACTGGCTGCTCGACGTGAAGGCACTGGCGACGCTCGGGACGACCCCGTTCGCCTGGGCGATCAGGGCCGGCGTCGACCTCTCGTCGAACGAGCGGCCGTCGACGAAAGCGACGATCTCGGAGGACAGCCCGGCCGACGCCAGCTCGATCTCGTCCGTCACCATGTTGGTCTGCGCCCGAACGGTCAGCTCCTGCTGGTTGAGCGTCAGGAACGCCGCGAGCGTCAGCGCGAGGAGCGCCAGCAGAGTTTGAGGCATGGACGGACCTGTGGTGGGGCGCGGTGGGAACGGGAGTATCCCCCACGTCGGTCCCGTTCGGGAGGCCAGACGCTGGAATGACGCATCCCCGTTCCATCCCGAACCCTATTCACCCGATGGCCGCAGGCACTTCAGAAACAGCATTTTCGGGCCTCAACACGAAGGCCACCGTTCCCTCACGCGAATCCCACATGGGATCCAGCCAGCCGGCTGGCGGCACGCACGGACGCATGGCGGAGTGACAACGACGACCGCCAGCCCCGGCCCCATCCATGGGCTAGTGCTCGCCGGCCGTCACTCGCATCATCTCGTCCACCGACACCTCACCGCGCTCGACGAGGACGCGCGCCGAGGCCTGCAGCGTGAGCATTCCCTCGGCCTCGCCGATCCGGCGAATCTGCTCCTCGTTGATTTCGTCGCCTGCAGTCACGATGGCTTCCTGGATGGCCGGTGAGAAATAGAGGGCCTCCGCACAGGCGCGTCGGCCTTTGTAGCCCTTGCCCTTGCACGTCATGCAGGACGTCCCGCGCGAGGCCTCGTAGAACGTGGTCCGGGCGATCTGCTCGGGCGTGAACCCGAGCTGCTCCAGGAGCACGGGGTCGGTCTCGCGCGCCGGCCGCTTGCAGTCCGGGCAGAGCGTCCGGATGAGCCGCTGGGCGACGACGAGGTTGATGGCATAGGCGATGAGGAACGGCTCCAGGCCCATCTTGTAGAGCCGGGAGACCGCGCTCGGCGCGTCGTTGGTGTGGAGCGTCGAAAACGTGAGGTGGCCCGTGTTGGCCAGCTTGATCGCCAGCTCGGCCGTGTCCTTGTCGCGCATCTCGCCGACCATCACGATGTCCGGGTCGTGACGGAGGATGGAGCGGAGCGCCTGCTCAAGGCTCAGCTTGTGGCTCAGCTTGATCTGGCGGACGCCGGGGATGATGTACTCGACCGGGTCCTCCACCGTCAGCACGTTGACCTCGGGCGTGACCACGTTCGAGAGCGCGGCCACGAGCGTCGTCGACTTGCCGGAGCCCGTCGGGCCAGTCAGGATGACCATCCCGTGCGGCCGGCGAATGGCCTGGTTGAACTTGGCGAGCGCGCCCTCCAGCAGACCGAGCTTGGCCAGGTCCGTGATGACCTTTCGGTCGTCGAGGATTCGGATGACGATGGACTCGGCGCGGACCTCCGGGTTGGCGTTGGCGATGGGCAGGATGCTCACGCGGTAGCGGATGAGCGTCCCGTCGACCATGCGCTGGATGAACCCGTCCTGGGCCATGTCGCGCTCGAACCGGTCCACGTTGAGCGCCGTGTCCTTGAACACCGCCAGCAGCGCCTCGGGGTGGCCGCGCTCCTCGGTGTGCCAGTGCTGGAGCCGGCCGTCGATTCGGAAGTGGACCTCGGTCTGGCGGCGCGCGTTGGGCCAGATGTGGATGTCGGAGGCTCCCAGGCGGACGCCCTCGACGAGGATGGCCTCCGTCAGGTTGAGCAGCGCCGACTGGCTGATCTCGGCCTCGAGCTGGTCTTCGTCGATGAGCCCCTTCGGTCCCGAGTCGAACGACATGCCGTAGTCGACGTCGGGGCCCGTGTTCTCCTGAAGCCGCTCCAGAAACTCGTTCTTGCGCGGGAAAGCCTCCAGGAGGACCGCGTCGACGACGGCGCCGGGCGCGTAGCACAGCTCGAAGCGTTCGAGGTCCAGGGCGTTGATCGCCTTCTGGAGCTCGGGCCGCATCGGGTCCTCCGTGATGAAGACCAGCTTGAGGATGCCCGAGGGCTGGTCCTGCGCGTAGGCGTAGGGGATCGCCTTGAGGTCGATGAGCCGGTCGCCGAGCCCCTCGTCGAACGACTCGATGACGGTCTTGGCGAACTCGGCCTCCGGCTCGCGGTCGTGGACCGGCGCCAGGCGGAACGCGTACGTCGCCGCCGCCTGCTCGAAGACGTGGTTGCGGTCGACGCCCTGCACCGACACGAGCGAGCGCCAGAGCGGCTCGCGGGCGCCGGCCCGCTTGCGCTCGGCCTCGGCCGCGGTCACCTGCTGGGGCGTGACGAGCCCGCGCCGGAGCAGCGCCTGGACCACGCGGTCCTGGACGTTCGAGTAGGTCTCGCCCTGGACAACCGGCGTGGCCCCACCGACGGCCGGCGTCGTGACGGCTGCTGCCCGGCGGTCGCCGTCGGGCGTCCCCTTCGGCGCGCGCGAGGGGACGACGGCGGCCGGAGCGCCGGGCCGGGTGGGGGGAGTGAGTGGGGGCATCGGTGGGAATCGGGGGGACCCCGGCCGCTGGCGGCGCGGGCCACCAGCCGGTCGGGCGCGGGCTTACATGCCCATGAGGTCGTTCGAGGACGGGCGGATCATGGCGGTCTCGGCCGAGAGCACGGTGAGGAACGCGACCATGAGCCCGATGAACAGGCCCACGAAGGTCTGGATCGTCTCGACGGCCACCTTCAGCTTGAGCGACGTCTCGCGCTCGTAGTAGTCGGCCATCTGCTGGGCGCTCTTGCGCACGGCGCCGGTCTCGGCGCCCGTCTTGAACCGCGAGAGCGTCATGGCGGTGAACACACCCGACGCCTCCATCGACTCGACGAGGCCCGCGCCCTGGCCCATCATGGCCGGGATCGTGATCGTCTTGATCCGGTGCTCCATGTACGGGTTGCCGCACGCCTCGGCGGCCACCCGGATCACCTCCAGGTTCTCGCCGCTCCCCGAGTAGAGGATGGCGAAGACCCGGCAGAACACCTCGATGTTCAGCTTGTGCAGGAGCCCCCCGATCACGGGGATCCGGATCATGTTCTTGGCGAGCAGGAACTGTCCCTTCGGCGTCCGCGCCCATGCGATGAAGGCGATGAGCCCGATCAGGGCGAGCACCCCCATCACGCCCATCCACTTGTCGAGGAACGCGCTCATCGCCAGCGAGAACGTCGTCAGCGGCGGGAGCTCGATGTTGTCGAACGACGAGAACAGGCCGGCCGTCTCGGGCACGATGTACCACACGTACCAGATGAACACGCCGATCGTGGCCAGGATGGTCACCGACGGCATGATCAGCGCCGACTTGATGCTCTTGCGGAACTCGTCCTTGCGCTCCAGGAAGCGGGCCGTGGCCTCGTAGATCTCGGCCATGTTGCCCGACTGGCTGGCCACGCCGAGCATGTAGGCCGTGAACTTGCCCAGGCCGTCCTGGTGCTTCATGAAGGCCTGCTTGGCCTCCATGCCGCCCTTCAGGTCGGACGAGATGTCGCGGAGGACCTGCTTGAGGCTGGGCGACGAGATGTCCGCCATGAGCAGCGTCATGACCTCCGTGAAGGCCATCTTCTCCATGAGCAGGTTCGCCGCCAGCCGGACGAACATGATCACGTCGCCCGTCGGCGGCTTCCGCTGGAAGTTGAGGATGTTCTTCTGGATGGAGACCACCTCCATCCCCATCCGCTCCAGCGCGTTCCGGATCTCGTCCTCCGAGTACGCCTTCTGCTCGCCCTTGACGACCTTCCCCGACGGATGCTTGATCTTGTACTGGAAGATCATCCGCTGCTCGAGGTCCCGCAGCGTGAAGGCGTGGCGCTCCGAGAGCGTCGCGACCTTCTTCTGCGCCGTCTTCTTGTTCGGCGCGTAGACCGTCCCCTGGACGGACTGGCCGCCGGCGGCGACGCCGTTGAAGCGGAACTCGGGCATGGGGGAAACGACGGGCGAGCGGGGCCTCCAGTATCGACCGGGAGGCGGGTGTCTTAATGTGGACGGGCAGGCCGAACGGCTCTTCTCCGAGGCTCGATGGCCCTATTCGAGCGCGATGGAGCCGTCGTAGACCACCCGGCTCGAATCGATGGCGTACTGGCGGACCCACACGCGGACCCCGTTCTTCGGGTACCGCCGGCTGACGCCGGTGATCTCCAGCGTCTCGTCCGTGGCGTCGGTGATGGCGAAGAAGCCGCGCGCGTTCTCGGCGTCCATCGAGAGCCGCGCGACGCCCCCCTCCTTGAGCGCCGCGTACGACGCGTTGCCCCCGTTGAACGGGTCCATCGTCGACTTCCACTGGACGGCGTACGTCGCGATCGACATGGCCCGGTCGAGCAGCCCGTCCGAGTCGTCCTGCTGGACGGCCCGGTTGATGAAGGGCCACGACGCGACGACGGCGATTCCGACGAGGACGACCGCGAGGACGAGGAGGAGGAGCTGCTGCTGGCCCATGGGTGAGGTGGGAGGATGGCGCGACCGCCAGGGCAAGGAGAACGCCAGAACCCCGTGGCTCTTTCAGGTTTATGATCAGCCCGACCCGGCGGGAATGGTGCTGATGCATGGGCCCACGCCAATCACCAGCGCGGCGGCGGGCGGGCGACCGCGCCCCAGGTCGAACGGTCCCCCTCCACCGCTCTCGGGCTCCGGAGATACGTAGCCACCACCTCGCCCCCGCCCCACTGGCGGTAGCCGAGCCGCGGCGATGCCCCAAACGAACGGCGCCCCCGCGAGCGAACTCGCGGAGGCGCCGAAGACCGAACGGCCGTCCTGCTTAGGACGAGGCCGTGCCCGGCGTGCAGTCCGAGCCCGTCGTCACGTTCGTCGTGATCTGGTCCGACGTCGTTCCGGCAACGGTGACCGTCACCAGGTTCTTCTGGGTGCTGTTGCACCCCTCGACGACGAAGTTGGTGCCCGCCGTCTTCACGACCCACGTACCGTTGAGGTTCTTGTAGGGGTCGGCGTAGCCGAGCTGCGAGAGCGTGAGGTCGGTGAAGCCGGTGGCGTCGGCGCCGCCGCCGAAGGCCTTCGGCTTGAGCTTCCACGCCTGGGCGTCGGATGCGATGCGGACGCCGTCGTTGACGAGCGCGTCAGAGTTTGCCTTCGACTGGTTCTCGCCGAAGGCCTGGATGCCGACGACGACCGCCAGACCGACGATCACGATGCCGAGCACGAGGAGGAGGAGCTGCTGCTGTCCCATGGTGGTGTGGTAAGTGGTGAGGCGGGGGCGCCCCGGGGAGTGGTGCCCCCTGCATGCGCTGGGGCGGTAGACGACGACCACATGGGGCCGCCAGGGATTCGGGAGATCCTGATGCGAGGGCCGTGCCGGGGACCGACCCGAAGGCTTCCCGACCACCTCGGGAGGGTTCAACACCGGCTTCCGGTCGCCAAATCAGCCCGATCCGGCCGAATAACCCTCCTTTCGCCCCTCCCTCCTCATTCTCGCGCCGCCCGCCGGCCCTCTGAGACATATTCCGAAACGAAACGACCGGGTAGGAATCCCCCGACCCGATGCCCCGTACGGAACCGGTACGGACCCTCCGCCGTGACGTCTCCCCTTCCCTTCCCCTGCTTCCGATGCCCGACCCTCAGACGCCCGACTCCAACTCCGGCCCGACCCTCCAGTCCGAGGCCCAGCGCCTCGCCAACGCCGCCCGCGGCCGCGCCGCCGACGCCGTCGAGGAGCTCAAGGTGGCCTCCAACCAGGTGGTCGACAAGGTCCGTGAGCTCATCGAGGACGCCAATGTCAAGCGCGTCTCGATCCAGCGCGAGGGCAAGACGCTCCTCGAGATCCCGCTCACCGTCGGCGTCGGCGCCGGCGCGGCCGCGCTGCTGCTCAACCCGGCCATCGCCGCCGTCGGCGCGCTGGCGGCCCTCGTCTCCGACGTCACCCTCGTCATCGAGCGCACCGACGCCTCCGAGACCGAGGCCGCGATCGCCCGCGAGGCCATCGCCAACGCCCACGAGCCCGACCCGAACACCGGAGACGACGACGACGAGAGCGACAGCGCCGGCAAGACGGTCGGCAAGCCGTCCGCCGAGTAGCCGCCGCCGCCCCCCCGCCACGAGGGCCGCTCTCCGGGGCGGCCCTCGTTCGTTTCCCCCATGACGCTCGACGACGCCCGCCAGACCCTCGACCCGCTCGTCGCCCGCTACGAG
>CAYPVZ010000065.1:0-10637 GCA_964414235.1 uncultured Rhodothermales bacterium
GTGAGGACCGTGTCGGGCGCGTAGACCGAGAAGGCGAGGTTGCCGCTGGCGGAGAAGCCCGCCAGCGTGGAGTTGAACGACGACGAGACGGGCTGAAACTTGAGCCGGTCCGCGCCGAAGTTGTAGCCGCTCGACACGTTGACCGACAGGAACTGGCGCGTCTGGCGCTGCTCCTCGCCCGTCGAATCGGTCCGGACGGTCCGGGCCACGAACGCGTTGCCGACCGAGAAGGAGAGGGCCCGCGTTGGGTCGGTCGGGATCGAGGGGTGGATGGCGTAGCGCCGCGTGTTGCCCAGCGAGTCGACCTGGACCTCGCGGACGAACCCGAAGGCTGTGTAGTCGGGCTGGTAGCTGAGCGAGACCTGCGGCGTGATGGTGTGGCGGATGCCGTCGAGGCGGCCGAGACGGATCGGGAACGTCCCGTAGAGTTCCGTCGCCGCCGACGCGCTCACGACGAACTGGCGGACGGCGGTGAAGCCCGGGTCGCTCGTCGTCGTGACGGCCCGCGTCTCCGCATCGTAGGTCTGGACGGCTTTCTCGTCGGCCCAGGTCTCGGTGTAGCTCACGCTCGGCCCGAACGTGAGGTTGAAGCGCGGGACTGAGAACGAGGCCGAGATCGGCACGCGCTGGACGACCTGGTAGTCGAACCGGGTCAGCGAGCAGTCCGGGTCGGTGGGTGCACAGGCGCCCTCGCGGAAGGCCGTCGGACTGAAGAGCGCGTCGATCGCCGAGATGCCCGTCGAATCGCTGTAGGGCGCGTACTGGAAGGCGTTCTGCGCGTTGGCGTCGTAGCTCAGGCTGATCGTCTCCCACCAGTGGTCGTCGCGCCCGCGGCGGAAGGGGAAGCGGCGCTGCTGGCTGAACGTGAGCTGCGGCAGCGTGAGCTGGGTCCGGTTCGAGGCGAAGTCCTGGTAGGCCCGCGTCGAGAGCTGGAGCGAGCGGCCGACAGTCGGCCACTGCTGGCTGTAGCTGACGGTCGAGGTCGTCGTCGTCCGGATCTGGTCGCCGACAGCGTCCGACGCCAGCCGCTGGCTGACCGTCTGGAGGTCGACGTTGGCCGTCAGCCGCTGGCCGGCCGGGAACGTCTGGGTGTGGTTCCAGCGGAGCCCGAGGGGCGTCCGCGGCGCGAACCCCGGGTCGGTCGACTCGCCCGAGCGGAGGCGTCCGAGCTGGAGCGACACCTGCCCGCTGTAGGCGTAGCGCCGGTTGTAGCGGAGCCCGCCCGTGGCCTGGAAAGAACCCTCGGTGCCGATCTTGCCTGCCAGCTGGGCGTCGAGGTAGTCCGAGATGGCCCAGTACCAGCCGACGTTGTCGAGGTAGAGGCCGTAGTTCGTTTCCTGGCCGTAGCGGAAGGGGAGGGGTCCACTCCGCCGCCCCTCGGCCGCCGGGAAGTAGCCGAACGGCAAGATGATGGGCATCGTGATGCCGAGCAGCTTGAGCCGGACCGGCCCCGTGTAGACGCGCTTGCCGTCGACGATCTTGATCCGGCCGGCCTCGACGGCGTAGTGCGGGTGGTCGAGGTCGCACGTCGTGTAGGCGGCGTCCTGGGCGTAGATGACGTGGGCGTCCTGCTGCTTCAGGATGCCGCCGAGCAGGTAGCCGTCCTCGATCTGCGTCCGCGCGCCCGTCACGCGCCCGCGCCGCGTCCGGAGGTTGTAGGTCACGACGCGCCCCGAGAACTGGCCCTCCTCGCCCTCGAACTGCGGCCGGCCGACGTCGCCCGAGTCGGAGGCGACGGCCGAGGCACGAAGGACTTCCAGCCGCGCGTCGTAGTCCACCCGCCCCGCGCTGATCTTGGCGCCCTCGTACTCGCTCTGGACGTCGCCGAAGAGCGAGACCACGTCGCCCACCGAGTCGGCAGGGGCTCCGTGCGACCGGGGGGCGAGCGTGATGTGGAGCGAGTCGCGCGCGGTGTAACGGACGGGCCGTTCCAGCCCGCCCTCCGCCGCCGGCGCCTGGGGCACGGGCAGGACCAGCGGCGGCACGTCGACCGTGTCGCGGGGCAGATCGGCCGGTCTCGCCGTGGCGGTCGTGTCGACGCGCGCCGTGTCGAGGGCAGCGGAGTGCCGCGTGGTGTCGGGCCGCACCTCCTGCGCGCTGGCGGTTATCGCCAGCAGGAGCGGGAGAAGGACGAGGCGGCGGCGCACGGCGGGGGCGGGGACGCGGCTCCAACGAGAGCCGCCCCGGGGTCGTGTCCGGGTCACACCGTCAGGCCTCGTCGTCGAGCCGCTCGAAGACGAGGCGCGCGGCGCCGAGGAGCGCGACGTCGTTGCCCCGCGTCTCCTGCACGATCTCGACGCCGTCGTTCATCCCAGGGATGACGAACCGTCGGAGGGCCTCGCGCGCCGGATCGAGCAGGAGGTCGCCCGCGCGCGAGACGCCGCCCCCGACCACGATCTTGCGGATGTCGAGCAGGTTGACGACCGAGCCGAGCAGGACGCCCAGCTTGTGGCCGGCCCAGGCGAGCACCTCCGTCGCGGCCTGGTCGCCGGCGACGGCGGCGGCGTGGAGCCGCTGCGGCGTCACGTCGCAGAGGTCGGGCCCGGCCGTTTCGTGGAGGTCGGTCTGGCGGGCGAGGAGCTGGTAGCGCGCGTGCCGCGACAGGAACCGCTGGCCGAGGTAGGCCTCGATGGCGCCCGCCACGCCGGCCCGGTCGTACGGCCCCTCGTAGTCGATGGACATGTGGCCGATCTCGCCGGCCGCGCCCGTCGCGCCCCGGAACAGCCGCTTGTCGACGATGATGGCGCCGCCGACGCCGGTCCCGAGCGTGACCATGATGAACGACGAGAACGGCCGGCCGGCGCCGTAGAACGCCGAGCCGAGCCCCGCCACGTTCGCGTCATTCTCGCCGATGACGAGGCCGCCCACGTCGATCCCCTTGTGGCGCAGACGCTTGCCGACCTCGTCGGGCAGACGGACGGTCTCCCAGCCGGGCATGTTCGGCGGGTGCGAGACCGTCGACCGGTCCAGCGAGATCACGCCGGGCGCGCCGATGCCGACGCCGCGGATCTCGGTCTCGTGGCCCTGGACGACCCGCGCGACGCCCTCCGCGATCCGGTCGAGCACACGCCGCGGCCCCTGTTCGGCCTCCGACTCCAGGCTCGTCTGGCGGACGATGCCGGCGTGGCGCTCGACGAGCGCCAGCTTGAGGTTGGTCCCGCCGAGGTCGACCCCGACGGCGTACTCCTGCGTGCCGTCGGCCATCTACTTGTCGGTGCTCTCGACGCGGTAGACGCGCTCGCCAGGCCGGCGCATCCCATACTGCTCGCGCGCGACGCGCTCCAGCGTTTCGTCGTCGAGGCCGCGCGTGAGCTGGGCCTCCATCTGGGCGTTCTCCGTCGCCAGTTGCTCGTTCTCAACCGTCAGGCGGTCTAGCTCCCGGGCGTAGCTCACGCGGTGATAGATGCTGTGGCTGTCGAAGAAGGCGACCCACAACGCGAGGGCGGCGAGCCCCACGAGGAGGGCGCGGCGGCGGAGACGCTTGGGCATAGCAGGGGGGACGGAGCGCGTCTCAATGTAGGAACGGCGCCCCCCAATCCGCACAGGCCGGGCCGATGGACAGTCGCATCGGCCCGGCGTGCCGCAGCGGTGTTAGAAGCGGAAGGCTTCCATGCCCGGGAAGATGGCGTCCTCGCCCAGCATCTCCTCGATGCGGAGGAGCTGGTTGTACTTGGCCAGCCGGTCGCTCCGCGAGGCCGATCCTGTCTTGATCTGGCCGCAGCCCGTCGCGACGGCGATGTCGGCGATGGTCGAGTCCTCCGTCTCGCCCGAGCGGTGGCTGAGAACCGAGGCGTACGCGTAGCGGTGCGCCAGCTCGACGGCCTCCAGCGTCTCCGTCAGCGTCCCGATCTGGTTGGGCTTGATAAGGATGGCGTTCGCCGTGTCCTCATCGATGCCGCGCTGGAGCCGCTTCGTGTTGGTCACGAACAGGTCGTCGCCGACGAGCTGGATCTTGTCCCCGACGGTCTCGGTCAGCGACGCCCAGCCGTCCCAGTCGTCCTCGTCCATGGCGTCCTCGATCGAGATGATCGGGTACTCCTCGACCCAGCCTGCCCAGAACTCGACCATCTCCTCGGACGAGAGCTTCCGGTCCGGGTCGGACTTGTAGAAGACGTACGTGCCGTCCTGGTACATCTCGGAGGCGGCGGGGTCGAGCGCGATGAAGAGGTCCTTGCCGGCCTCGTAGCCCGCCTTGTCGATGGCCTCCAGAATGACGTCGATGGCCTCTTCGTTGCTCTTCAGGTTCGGAGCGAAGCCACCCTCGTCCCCGACGGCCGTCGAGTAGCCCTTCTTCTTGAGGACCGTCTTGAGGTGGTGGAACGTCTCGACACCCATCCGGAGGCCCTCCGAGAACGTCTCGGCGCCGACCGGCATCACCATGAACTCCTGGAGATCCACCGAGTTGTCGGCGTGGCGGCCCCCGTTGAGGATGTTCATCATCGGGACGGGAAGCCGCCGGGCATTCGCGCCGCCGAGGTAGGCGTAGAGCGGGAGCCCGGAGACGACCGCCGCGGCGCGGGCCGCCGCTAGCGACACGCCGAGCAGCGCGTTGGCGCCCAGCTTCGACTTGTTCTCGGTCCCGTCGACCTCGATGAGGAGCCGGTCGAGCGCCGGCTGGTCCAGCACGTCGCTGCCAATGACCTCTTCGGCGAGGGTCTCGTTCACGTTCTGGACGGCCTGAAGGACGCCCTTGCCGAGGTAGACCGCGTCGTCACCGTCGCGGAGCTCGACGGCCTCGTATTCGCCGGTCGAGGCGCCGGAGGGAACGGCCGCGCGGCCGATGGCGCCGTCGTCGGTGATGACGTCGACCTCGACGGTCGGGTTGCCCCGGCTGTCGAGGATCTGGCGGGCGTGGACGGAGGCGATGCGGGACATGGCGGGGTCGGGAAGAGGGTCGCACAAGATACCGGCGGCTCCGCGCGAGGTGCCCGCCGGTAGCGCTACCGCGCAGCCTCGACCGGCTTGGATTCCATGCGAACGACCGCCGCCAGCCGCGGCAGGCCGTCGTCAGCGCGCGCGTGTCGTGCAGGTGCCGTACGCCCCGAGGCTGGCCGTGACCGTCTCGCCGGGCCCGATGCCCTCTTGAAGAAACGCCTGCTCCAGCGTTGGTGCCGCCGCCTCGTACAGGTCGGCCTGCTGGCGCGCGCGTTCCACGACCCGAGGGTCGCCCGAGGCGGCCACCCGCCGGAAACGGTCGGCGAGGCACCAGTAGACGAACCGGCCCCGGACGGATGTCGGCTGTCCGGCGGCGGCGGCCACTTCCGACTCCCGCAGAAACAGAGACGGCCCGTGACCCGGCTGCTCAGAGAGCGCCTGCTCTAGAAGGCGGGGGCGGTTGCCAAAGCCATGCGCCGCACGGGCGTAGTAGAAGTCAGCGCGCATGCTGGGTGAGGTGGCGAAACCGAGGGCCTGGGCGAATAGCTCCTCGCCTCGCGCCGCATTGCCCTCGTGGAATTCCCGTTGAGCTAAAGCATTGAGCACCAACGGATTCCGCAGGTTTTCCGTCACCTCCCGGCGTCGAGCCAGTCTCGACTGGATGGCGGCCGGATCTCCTCCTGCTGCCTCGACTCGTTCGGGCTGGTTGACTGCGAGCGAGAGAAGGACGAGGACATCCTCACCTTCGAGTGTTCCGTCAGCCTCGCGCGCGACCAGATTCTGCACAACCGTGTCGGCCAGGTCGGGCTGGGGCGGGTTCTCGAGGAAGTCGGCCACGCCCGCGAGGTAGGTGCGCGTCTCCGCTCGGTCCGCCTGCTCCGCCAGCTGGCGGAGAAAGTCGGTGCGCTCATCGAGGGCCGTCAACCGATCCGCCGAGAGCTCGAACAGGCGGAGGAGGTACCAGTCGTCGAGACTGTCAGGTCGAGCCTCGAAGGCGCGGCGGAAGGCCGCGAACTCACGGTCTGCGCCGTCGGCGAAGAGTGATCCGTGCTGATAGAAGAAGACCCCTTCTCGGAGGTCGCGCAGGGGCGCGTCGTAGGCGATCCCCTCGCGCTGGAGCGCCTCGACCCCGTTCCACCGGGCCGCCAGCGCCGAGTCGAGGTAGGCGACGCGCTCGGCCTGGTTGGTCGAGTCGACGTGGGCGGCAAAGTCCTCGTAGATCGAGGCCATCCGGAGGTAGTTGCGGTCGTCGGGGTCCTCGCCGGTGAAGAGAGGCTCGTTGGCGAGCATCCACTTCATGTAGGGATAGGCCGAGCAATAGTCGCCGTTGCGGTAGTACTCCGAGCCCAGGCTGAAGTTGAGCCTTGCCGTCGGTTGGACCATGACGAGCGTCGAAGCGCAGTAGTCGCCGGGGCCAAAGGTCGCGGGGGTGGCCTGACTGGCGAGCTGCGCTGGCGCTCGGACCGGAGCGGGCGGCAGCGCCGAGCAGCCGGCCAGGAGCGCCAGCCCAGCGAGTCCGAAAGCGAGAACGAAGCGCATGGAAGTCGGGGTGAGCCTGACGGCGAGACACCGACCCTCAATCCGAGTTGCTCTCGGACATAAAAAAACCGGCTGCCCCGCAGAGGGGCAGCCGGCTGAAAAAGCATGCGGAGTGGCTAGCGGACGCGCGTCGTGCAGCTGCCATAGGCGCCGAGGCTGGCCGTGACGGACTGCCCGGGCTGCCAGCCCTCGCTCAGGAAGTACTGCTCGCGGGTCGGGCCCGAGCGCTCGAAACGAGAGGCCGCCGAGCGGGCGTTCGCTGCGATCTGGCCCGACGTCTGTGCCGCCACGTTGCGGTAGATGTCCGCGAGGCACCAGTAGGCGGCGCGGCCACGGACCGACGACTGCCGGCCGACGGCCTGGGCGACGAGGCCCGCGCGGCGGTAGAGGCTCGGGCCGTGCTGCGGGAAGTACTCTAGCGCCCGGTTGTAGTCCGACGACGAGCCAAAGCCGCTGGAGGCGCGCGAGTAGAAGAAGTCGGCGCGCTGGGCGTTCGACTCCGCGTTCTCGATGGCCCGGTTGAAGAGGTCGTTGCCGCGAGAGGTCTCGCCGTCACGATAAGCCTGGAACGCGAGGGCGACGAGCGTCCGGGGGTTGTCGACCTGGTTGGTGATGGCCGGCAGGCGCAGGAGCGCAGACCGGATCGCTGCCACGTCTTCGTTGAGCGCTTCGAGGCGGTCGGGCTGCTGGAGCACGACCGCGAGCAGCGAGAGTGCCTCGTCGTCCCCGATCGTTCCGGCATTGAGCTTGGCGATCAGGTCCTCGACGGCCGCGTCCGAGACGGCACCCGGCTCGCCCTGCGGCGGGTTCTCGATGTAGTCGGCGTACTGCGTGTAGCCGGTGCGGAGGCCCGAGTCGTCGACGACGGCCGCCAGCCGGCGGATGTACTCGGCGCGCTCCGGGTTCGGGATCTCGTCGCCATACTCGGCGGCGGAGCCGTTGTAGAGCTGGACGATGTACCAGTCTTCCAGGCTGTCCGGCTTCGCGTCGAGGGCGCGGTTGAACGCCTCGAACTGGCGCTCCGTGGCATCGTCGTAGTAGGCCGCGTTCTGGAAGTAGAAGAAGCCCTCTCGGAGGTCGCGGAGGTAGCGGTCGTAGGCGATGCCCTCGCGGTCCATCGCCGCCGTCCCGGCCCGCCGTGCCGTCAGCGCCGAGTCGAGGTAGGCGACGCGCTCGGCCTGGTTGGTCGAGTCGACGTGGGCGGCAAAGTCCTCGTAGATCGAGGCCATCCGGAGGTAGTTGCGGTCGTCGGGGTCCTCGCCGGTGAAGAGAGGCTCGTTGGCGAGCATCCACTTCATGTAGGGATAGGCCGAGCAATAGTCGCCGTTGCGGTAGTACTCCGAGCCCAGGCTGAAGTTGGACCGCGTGTTGTCCTGGATGTAGACGACCGTGGAGGCACAGTAATCACCGGGGCCGTACTCCGTCGGCGCGTCCGGGACGTACGGCGTGCTGGTGGACGACGTCGCAGGGGTGCCGGTGGGGGGCGGCGGCGAGCAGGCGAAGAAGACGCCGAGCACGAAGAGGGCGAGACGGGACGGACGCATGAGGGGGCTGCCGTGGGTGTGTCTAGTTGAACCGGCGCCGGATGAACCAGCGCTCTCCGAAGTTGATGGTAAGCGATCCCTTGAGGAAGGAATCGTGAACCAGTACGCCCTCCGTCGAACCCCGGGTCCCCAGTTCGACGCCCAGGTCGAAGCGGGCACCGGTGATTCGGCTGGGCACCGAGAGGCCGCCGGTGAGGGCGTACGTCATCACGTCGGTCCCGGTTGGCGCATAGAGGCCGCGCTCGGCATACCCACCGATCCGGTAGGATGAGCGTCGCAGAGCACCGGCGCGGCGGTCGCGCCCCGCGGGCGTCACCTCGAAGCCGCCGCCGACGCGGAACCGGTCGGCTAAAAGGTCCTCCCCTGACGGGGTGTAGCCCCCGAGGGGGAGCGTGCTCTCGAAGCCCGACCAGGGCTCATAGAGGCCTTCCACCGCCGCCAGCCACCGGGAGCCCGACCGATAGACCACGCCGCCGCGCATGGTCAACGGCAAGTCGACGCTGCCGTTGACGACCGTTCCCAGCGTGTCGCGGTCGAGGCTCTCGCCGAGCGTAAGCGTCCGGGAGGCGTCGAGGCTGGCGGGGAGCGTGAGTGCGGCACCGAACGTGAGCCCGTCGTCCTCCGTCAGGAGGGACAGGGCCGAGACCGTCGCTCCGAGCGTGGCGGTAAGCCCGTTGAGCCGCGTCGCGCGGGCCTGGCGCGTCTCGGCGTAGTTTGGATCCTCGAAGTCGGTCCGCTGGAGAAGCTCCTGTGTCCCGAAGAGATAGCCGGCACTGGCGCCCACCTGGAGCACGCGGCCGATCCGAAGACCAAGGCCACCGGCGATCTGCTGGAGCCCCCCAGAGCCCTCCTGGTTCAGCGTGTAGGCCTCCCAGTCGCCGTCGATGTTCACCGAGTCCTGGACTGCTGTGCGGTAGTTGACGCGGCTGTAGGGCTGGTAGGAGACGGTCAGCCCGAGTCGGCCTGGGAGGAGGGGCAGCCCCAGATGCAACCCGGCCAGGTCACCCGCGGTCCCGACACTCGTCTCGTCGGTGAATGCGTCCTCGGCACGTGTCGTCGTGAGCGAGGCGCCCGCAGAGAACGTGGTAATCGTCTGGTCGGCCCAGAGCGCCGGGTTTGAAAGGGTCACATAGGATCCGGATCGGAGGGCGACGCCGGCGTGACCCAGCATCTGAGCCTGCGACGAGCTGGCCTCGACGCGCTCACCGACGCCGTAGCGCGAATAGATCGAGCCGTAGTTGTTCTGGCCCTGAGCATGGGCACCGGCCGCCAGCAGGGCGACGGCAGCGAGGGCAATGGAGCGCATAAAGACCGGTGCGTTCGAGACGAGAGACACGAGAGACAGGGCCACGTTGCTACGTGTTGCTCCCGACGACGGTGAGCGTGAGGTGGGGAACCTCATCCGACCCCACGGTCGGCAGGCGCACAGGCAGAATGCTCAGAGACGCCGCGTTTGTTGTCAAGCTGGCGATCGGGATCAACTCATACCGGGTAAATGGCACCTCCGTCCCAAGCAGCACCGCCTGGAGCCTCGTCGTTAAAAAGGAGGCATTGGAGAGCAGAGCGACACCGTCGGAGATCACCACAGTCCCCAGCGAGGTCCGGCTTTCCTCTCCACCCTGGGAGCGGATGCCGAACAGGAGGCCTGCTGCTGCGAGGGGGCGGACGAAAGTGCCCTGCTCGGTATAGGCCGTTTCGAGCGGGAGGCGAAGGGCGGCACGCGAAAGGGGAGGGCGGACTGCTGCCGTGTCGATGGGGGCCGTGAACCGCAGGCTCGCGCGTGACGTCGCTCGGACCGGGAGGATGTCCGGCTGGGCCGGTGGCGGCGTGGTGGTGATCGACGAGAAGACCTCCGAGAGTGGGAAGAAGAGCGTGTCGTCAGGAAGCGCCACACGGAGCCCGGAGCCTGCGGACGAGAAGGTTCCAAACCCATAGATCGCTCCCGGTGCGGGCGAAAACGTCGATGGCGCCTGAAGAGCGAACCCTTCGAAGGTGTCCGTGAACGAGGCCCCGACGAGCGTCGCGGCGTTCGAGGAAACCCAGGAGGAGGGGAGGTCGAACCGTCGCAGCGTGTCCGCCATGGTGACGGTCGTCGTACTCAGTACGTTGCCCACGCTGAAGAGCGT
Source organism: uncultured Rhodothermales bacterium (assembly GCA_964414235.1). Taxonomy (GTDB): domain Bacteria; phylum Bacteroidota; class Rhodothermia; order Rhodothermales; family Rubricoccaceae; genus Rubrivirga. The sequence continues at coordinate 10,085 of CAYPVZ010000065.1, forward strand.
ATCGACGGGGTAGTCCGTGTCCGCTTCCCAGGTACCCGAGATGGGTCGGAGCTCGACGGGAAGGGCCGTCGTCGTGTCTCCGTAGACGTAGTCGCGGCGGAGTTCGAGCCAGACGGACCGTACGTCGCTGGCCTCTGTGCCGCTCGGCATCGTCGGCTGGATAAAGTCGATGTAGGCCACGGCGCTCGCATCCCCGAACGTCGGGTCGACGACGGAGCCGATGAGGACACGAGCCTGTGTCGGATCTGCCGACGCGCTGGCGATGCCGATGGTCGAGACCCGATTCTGCAGCGTGTCGAGCTCGGCGAGCGGGACGGAGATCGCGCTTGGCGTCGGCTGGGATTCGTCGATGAGGCCGAGGCCGACGCCGGCGGGGTCCTGGCAGGCCGAGAGGGCGAGGGCCGCGACGGCGGCGGCGGCGAGTCGTCTCACGAGGTGGGAAGCGGGGGATGGGGGCACCGCCTTCCCCAACGGGAGCCCCACGCGTTTCGCGTGGAGGGGGCAGAGAAAGCCCCACGGCGTCTCAGGCTACCGTCGCCCGGTCCGCACGGAC
>CAYPVZ010000066.1:0-10612 GCA_964414235.1 uncultured Rhodothermales bacterium
GAGGACGAAGACGCCTCTTCTCCTTCCAACGCCATGCCCCTCGACGCGGCGTTCTCCAAAGCTGTTGTGCGCGTTGGTCTTGTGCCGAAGCCACCCTATCCGTATCTCCGCCGACACCGTCGTATCCGGTGGCAACCCCGTCACATCCGACGGCTCCCATGCTTCTCGACCTCTGGCGCGCGGCGGGCCGCCACACCGACCTCACAGAATCTCTCCCCCGGCTGGCGGCCGTCCTCAGCCGGCGCCTGCCCGCCGACTGCGTCGTCGTCCGGCTCGTCGATGGCGACGCCGTCGAGACCGTCGCGGCGGCGTCTTCGGGGGGCCGGCCCGTGCCGCGTCTCGCCCGCACCCCGCTCTCCGCAGGTCGGAGAGCGATTGAGGGCTGGCTCGACGCGGGGGCCGCCACGCGGCTTCGCGACGCTCCGGCCCTCCGGCCCCTCCTGCCCGAACGCGAGCGCGGCTCCATCCTGGCTGGGCCGCTGGCGACGCCGGCGGGCGAGCGCGGCGTTCTCCTGCTCGTGCGGGACGCGCCATTCAGCCAAGCCGACCGTGAGGCCCTCGGTGACGCGCTCGAACCCTTCGCCGTGGCGCTCGGGGTCCACCGCCAGCTCCACGAACTCCTTCGGCTGCGCGAGGCCGCCGAGGCCGACCGCCGGGCGCTCCTCCGTCGTCTCGGCCGCCGCCAGATCGTCGACGAGGTGGTCGGCGCCGACGGGTCGCTGCTCGAAGTCATGGCCCAGGTCGATCGCGTCGCCCCGACCGACGTGCCGGTCCTCCTCCTGGGAGAAACGGGGACGGGAAAAGAAGTGCTGGCGCGGGCCATCCACACCCGCTCGCGCCGCGCCGACGGGCCCGTCGTCCGGATCAACTGCGGCGCGATTCCGCCAGACCTCGTGGACTCCGAGTTGTTCGGCCATGAGAAAGGCGCGTTCACCGGGGCCTCGGCCTCGCGCCCGGGCTGGTTCGAGCGGGCCGATGGCGGGACGCTCTTTCTGGACGAGATCGGCGAGCTCCCGCTGGCCGCGCAGGTCCGCCTGCTCCGCGTGCTCCAGGATGGCACGTTCGAGCGCGTCGGCGGGCATCGGCCATACATGGCGGACGTGCGCGTAGTCGCGGCCACTCACCGCGACCTGGAGGCGATGACGCACGCCGGCGCGTTCCGCGAGGACCTGTGGTACCGGCTGACCACGTTCCCGATCTACATCCCGCCGCTCCGGGCTCGCCTCGCCGACCTTCCCGCGCTCGCACGCCACTTCGCACACAACGCCGGTCTCCGGTTCGGCGACGCGCCGCTAGCGGTCAGCGAGGCCGACCTGGATCGGCTGGCGGCCTACCCGTGGCCCGGCAACGTTCGCGAGTTGGGCTCAACCATCGAGCGAGCCGCGATCCTGGGGGGCGGCCACCGGCTCGACGTGGCCGGCGCGATGGGTTCGCGGCTCGCCCCCCCTCCGCCGCTCCACTCGGCTCCGGGCGGCCTCATGTCGCTCGACGACGCGCAGGCCGATCACATCGCCCGCGCGCTCCGCCAGTCCGACGGCTGCGTCGAGGGGCCGGACGGGGCGGCGGCGCTGCTCGGCCTGAACCCGGCGACGCTGCGCGGCCGGATGCGTCGGCTCGGGATCGACTGGGCGGGGTTCCGCGCTCGACGCGGGGGCGACGCGGCGTGACCTGCGTCCCAGACGGTCCCGACGTAGCTTCCCACTTCACCGACGTCGCGCCGCTGCCCTTTCGAGACGGTCCCGCCTGACGCCCGCCCCGCGGGTTCTTCTGCCCATGCGCGCCTCCCGTCTCCTCGCCGTCGTCGGCCTCGCGGCCGCGCTGGCGGCGCCGGTCCTTGCCCAGTCCCGCACCCAGTCGGCGTACACGCTCGTCCGCCTCGACGCCTCGGCCCGCACGGCCGCGCTCGCCGGAGCAGGCGGCCTCGCCAGCGACGATCCCACGGCGGCCTTCGCCAATCCGGCCCTGCTCTCATCCGACATGAGTGGAGGGCTGTCGCTGGGGTACGCGAACCTCGTCTCGGACGTCAACGCGGGAACGCTCGCCTACGCGCGCGACCTCCCGATGTGGGGCGGCTTCACCGTCGCCGGGGCCGTCCGCTACCTCTCCTATGGCGACTTCGAGCGGCGGAGCGGGACCGAGATCGGGGCCGACGCGGAGGGCACATTCGGCGCCAGCGAGGCGGCGGTCACGCTCGTGGCGGCGCGCGAGATGCTGCCTCAGTTCCACGTCGGACTGGCGGCGCACGCGCTGCTCGCATCGATCGACGACGCAGGCGGGCAGGCGCTGGCGGCCGACCTCGGCGTTAGCTACGCGGTTCCAGATGAAGGGCTAGTGCTCGGCGCGAGCGTCCACCACGTTGGCGTTGTCCTGTCGTCGCTGGGGACGGAACGCGACGAGTTGCCTCTCGACCTCCGCCTCACGGCCTCGAAGCGGCTCCGCTACGTCCCGCTCACGGTCTCGGTCTCGGGAGTCGACCTGCACAGGTTCGAGGGCGCCTCGGCCGACTCCTCGGCCCTGAACCGGGCACTCGACCACCTCGCCCTGGGCGGCGAGCTCCAGTTGGGCAACGCCTTCGCCGTCCGCGTGGGGTATAACGGCCGGCGCGGAGCCGACCTCCGCTCGGGCGGTCGGCTCGACCTCGCCGGCGTCAGCGTCGGCGCCGGCATCAAGCTCCGCCGCGTGACCGTGGACTACGCGTTCTCGAACTGGGGCGACTTCGGCGGGCTCCACCAGTTCGGCGTGCGAACGCGGCTGGGAGGGTAGATCGCGGTCCCTGCCGCCGAAAGAGGCTGGCAGGCCATGAGGATGCATCGTTCCTTCGGCCGCTGTTCCGCCCCCTCTCCATGCGCCGCGCTCTTCTGCTCCTGCCGCTCGCCCTCCTGGTCGCCTGCGACGCCACGGGCGAGAACGCGCCACCCGTCGGCGCCCAGCTTGGCGAGGCCGAGATCGTGCTCGGCGCCTCGGCTACCGTCGATGGGCTGACGGTCACGTTCGAGGCCGTCGACGAGGACAGCCGCTGCCCGGACGCGGCGATGTGCGTGTGGGAGGGCCGCGCGCTCATCGCGCTCACCATCGACGGCGCACCGCACACGGTCCGCGTCGCGAACCCCGAGGCGACGCCCGAGGCAGGCGTCCTCCTGGAGGATCGTCTCGTGTTCGCCGTCGCGTTGACGGGCGGCGTGGAGGGCGACCGCCAGCCGGTCTTGACCGTCGCCACGTTCGAGGCGGCTGGCCGATAGGCCCCGCTGGCGGCACACTCCGCCGGCCACGCGAAGGATTGGAACACGCGAGGGGAGGGTAAGACGTTGAAGGGGCCTCCCCGACTCCCGCCCCGATGGTCCGCCTCGTTCTCCTCGTCGCCCTCGTCCTGCCGCTGGCCGCCGCCGGTTGCGCCTCGTCCGAGACCGCCGCGGCCCCGCCGTCGGCGGACGGCGCCCATGTGGCCCGCCCTGACGCGGGCGAGCCGTTCCGCCTCCCGCTCGGCGAGACCACCACGCGCGACGGTCACAGGGTCCGCTTCGCCGAGGTCGTCGACGACAGCCGCTGCCCAGCCGACGTCCAGTGCATCCGGGCCGGCGAGGCCCACATCCAGCTCGAAATCGATGGGACATCGGTGGTCCTGGCTGTCCCTTACACCAACCAGCCCGACACCGACCCGTCGATGATCGAGGTGGGCGAGATCCAGGTGGTCGTAACTGGGCTGGAGCCGTACCCGCGCACCGACCGGCCAGCGGCGACGCCTCAGGCCGTCCTGATCACGCGCCCGGCGAACGTGTAGGCGACGGGGGCACACGGCGGGCCATCACGCGTTGGCACCGCCCGTCTCCTCCTCTCGTCTGATGGACCTCTCCAGCACCTCTCTCGCCGACGGCCAGCGCATCGCCCCGGCCTACGCCTTCTGCACGACCGCTCTGGACTCGGGCGACCACACGGCGAAGGGAGGCGACAAAAATCCGCATCTCGCGTGGAGCGGCGCCCCAGAGGGCACTCGTTCTTTCGCCGTCGTCATGCACGACCCCGACGTGCCGGCCGACGCCAGCGACGCCAACCAGGAGGGCAAGACGATCCCTGCCAGCGCCGAACGGACCGACTTCTACCACTGGCTCCTCGTCGACATCCCGGCGACGACGACGGAGATCGCCGAGGGCGCGCTCTCGGACGGCGTGACGCCGAAGGGCAAGCCGCCCGGCCGCACGCCCCACGGCCTCCAGGGCGTCAACACGTTCACCGACTTCCTGAAGGGCTCGCCGATGGAGGGCACCTACGGCGGCTACGACGGCCCGTGCCCGCCGTGGAACGATGAGGCCGTCCACCACTACCACGTTACGGTCTACGCCCTCGACATTGAGAGCCTCGACCTCGGTGAGGACGGCGACTTCGAAGGCCCGGACGTGCTCGGCGCCATCGACGGCCACGTCCTCGGCCAGGCCGAGATCGTCGGGACGTACACGACGAACCCGAACGTGGGCTAGCGGCCCACGTGCACGACGGACTGGCGGACGGCACCGACAGCGCCTCCCGGTCCGCGCGCCGTCAGCCGAACCACGTAGACGCCGGGGGCCAGGTTCGGGGCGTCCCACGTGAGCCGTCCCGCGGCCTCGGCCGGCCCTTCAGCCAGCGTCGCGACGAGGCGGCCGAGCGCGTCAAATGCCTCGATCCGAACGTCGGCCGGCGCACCGAGTCGATAGACGACCGTCAGGGCGCTCACGAACGGGTTGGGGTACGCGTCGAGCGCCAGCCCGGCGCTCGGGCCGTCGGCGGCGGCAGTATTCACTCGGGCCTCGAACTCGAACACGTCGCCGGCGTGGAGCGAGCGGATCGGCACGAATCGAAACCGGTCGCCGGGTTCGGTGGGCTCTGTCCCGCCTGAGAATCGAAGCTCCCAGGCGAACGACCAGCCTCCCTCTCCATTCGGTTCGAGGAGGTAGAGCACATCCCCGGCACTCGGATAGCCGTCGCCATTGACGTCCCGGAACGCGACGTCCACGGCCCCCCAGCTCGCACTCGTGACCGAGAATCGGAGATCGGTCGCTGCAATGTTGTAAACGGCTGTGGAGCGACCAACCACACCCTCCGTCACCTCCAGCTCATACGTCGTCTCGGTCGCCAGCAGGGGGATGGTGAGGATGGAGATCCGGATCGCTCCCCCGTTGATCCTCACGCCGAGATCGGTGTCCCCGCTCACCCAGCCTGTCTGCTCCAGGTCGGCGCGGCCTTCGGCGAGGTCCTCCACGACGAGCGCCATCCCGTCGAAGACCGGGCTTTCCAGCGTCCCGTCTGAGAACGGGACGTCGCGGAGCACGACCTCGCTGGTGCTCAGATCGAGGACAGCGTAGGTCTTGGCCTCCGGGTTCACGTCGTCGATCGCGATGCGGTAGCGGTGCCCCGTGAGCGCATCCGGATCGACGAAGTGGAGCTCGATCGAGCCGTCCCCCTCGCCTTCGACATGCTCCACGAACGTGTTGACCGTGCGCGGCGTCCGCTTCAGGAACGAGACCGTCTCCTCCGAGACGGTGCTCGTGCCGTCGGTCAGGTCGACGCGGAGACGGGCCCGCGATGCATTCGGCAGCCGCTCCACGTCAAGGGGGATCGTCTGCGGATCGGCGCTGGCGGTGAATGCGGCCGAGGTCACGAGCGTGTACGTCTGCCCATCGTCGGTGCTGTAGAAGACGTCGGCCGTCAGCGCCTGGCCTTCGGGGTCGGAGACCGTCAGCGTGAGCGTGTAGGAGGGCGTGGTCACGCGCGGGTCGAAGCGGAGCCCTTCGGTGTCGAGACGTACCTCGGGCGCGGCGTCGCCGGCATTGTCGAGGGCGAACGGCGCACTCGTCGCTCGACCGGCGATCCGCCCCTCGGCGTTCCGGACCCACAGCCGGACGCGGGCCAGCGCGGCATCGGCGAGTATGCCCGTGTCGATGGAGAAGGAGCCGTCAGCGATGGGCACCTCGCCCAGCTTCCGCCAGCCCGTCGGGTCGGCGGCCGGGTTGAGCCAGACCTCGACCGTGTCCGCCGTCGAGCGCGTCGTGGTCCAGGTCACCGCCTGAGTACCCGACCAGCGCGTGCCGGACACCGGTGACGTGATGGCGATGGCATCGACGTCCTGGCGAACCTTGGAGAACAGCCAGTCGTGCAGGTAAGGGCTATCGAACCAGGGAGCCCACGGCCCGTGCCCCACCGTCGCCTCGCTCCGGTATACCAGGTCCATGTGAGCGTCGAAGGCGGCCGCCAGCGAGTCGCCGTCGGCGAAGCCCGAGCAGTCGTACGCGCGGGCGCTGACCGGGCCCCGACGGCAGTGGGTGTAGAGCACGTCGCGCCCGAGATCCTCCATCGCCTGGATCACCCGGCGCGTCTCGGAGGGCGGGACTGTCGTGTCGGTCTCCCCGGTGAACGCCCAGATCGGCAGGTGGAGGAGGTCGGCGGCTTCGGACGAAAACCCGCGCCCGCTCATGGGCACGGCCGCCGCGAACCGGTACGGGAGCCGCGAGATGATATCCCACGTCGCATGTCCTCCCAGCGAGAGCCCGACGATGTAGATCCGGTCGGCATCGATGTTGAACTCGGCCTCAACCTCGGCGAGCGCGTCGAGCGCCGCCAGCTCGACCGGCATCCACGGCGACGTGTCCGGGCTGCTCAAGGATGTCCAACTCGTCGTGGTCGGCGCCTGCGGCGCGAGGACGAAGGCCGGGTGCTCGGCCTGGACCGCCGGATCGGCCCAGGCGGTCGCCAAGCGGTGGATGGAGATGTGCCGCTCGTTGTCCGAGCCGCGCTCGCCGGAGCCGTGGAACGCGAACACGAGCGGGTAGCTCACGGACGGGTCGTAGCCCTCGGGCACGAACAGCCGGTACCCGATGGTGAGCCCGTGCGATGTGATCGTTCGCTTCTCGAACTGGTCGACAAGGCTCTGAGGCTGGGCCGCCGCGGCGCTGGCGGCAAGGACGAGCACGACAGTCAGAGCGGAACGCATGGAGTTGAGAGCGGACATTCGGACAGGTTCGGACCCGTGAGCCCGAAACGCAAGCGTCAGTCCCTCATAGAGGCGCCGTTACTCGACGTAGCGCCTCAGGTCGAATGGCTCGGTGAGGTAGCGCGTCCGCCAGCCCGGTCGCGTCGCATCCAGAAGCAGCGCCTCGGCCGCGCCGACCGGGTACACGATGACCCGCTGGGATCCGCTGAGGTCGAGCCCGTGGACCTGGTTGACGACCTGCTCGCGCAGATCGGCGACGGTGTCTGCATAAGGCTCGGCGTCGGGGAGGGCGCGGAACGCGGGCAGCGGCTCGCCGGCCATCTCCGCCACGCGGATCTCGACGTAGCGGGCGACGCCCTCCTGCCAGAGCTGGAAGGCGAGGTACCGGTCGTCGCGCTCGGAGAGGCCAGCCGCCAGCGTGGCTCGTGCCGTGCCGACGGCGGCCAGCGCCTCGTCCGTCGGCGCTGCCAGCGCGACGAGGAGCGCCTGCCGGTAAACGCCGAACCGGGCGTCGACGTCAGCGGACGTGTAGGGGAACGGGTAGGTCAGCATCCACATGCCGGTCGTGTCGCCATCCGCGAGGTCGAGCGCGGCCACCCCGTCGTTGTATCCGGGCTGGGCGGTCTGGAGCTGGTGGGCGTGCTCGTGGAGCAGCGTGAGCACCCACGCCGTCGAGCTCCGCCCGGTCGCCTCGGCTGTTCCCACGACGACCGTCGAGACGCCGCCAACGGCAGGAAAGGTGGCGAGCAGGTCATCCCCGAACTGGCGGTCGCGAACGTAGACCGGGCTCTCCAGCAGCGCGTCGTACGCGTCGACGAGGACGAAGCTGGTGTCCGGCCGCGGGTGGCGGATGAGGAACTCGTGCTCGCCTTCGACCAGGAGCACGGCGAACGGGACGTCGCTCCAGCCGGCCCAGAGGCGGTCGCCGACGGTGTCCGCCAGCCGGAACGCCTCGGCCAGGCGGGCGCGGTCGACTTCGGGAAGCGAGGGCGTTTGAGCGAGAACCGGGCGGACGAGGAGGAAAAGCGCGAGTGCGACGAGGAAGCGCATGGGCCGAAAGGAGGGAGGAGCCGCAGCGTATCGAGCCGGACCCGGCCTCCGCCGGAGGACGATCGGAGGGTCTTCGAAGGCCGTGTCCTCCGAACTTCCTCCGGCCGAGGAACGCCGGATCCTCCGTCTCTCCTGTAGCCTCTGCCCGTTCGACTCTGTCCCTATGTCCCTCGACGCCCCCTTTTCGCTCGGCCCCTGGCGCATCGACCCCGTGGCCAACGAAGTCCGCCACGGCGACGCGGTCGTCCGGCTGGAGCCGAAGGCCGTCGCCGTCCTCGTCCATCTGGCGGCGCGCCCCGGCGAGGTCGTGACCCGCGAGGCGCTGATGGACGCCGTCTGGCCGGACGTGGTCGTGACTGACGCGTCGCTCACACGATGCGTCTCCCAGATCCGCCAGGCGCTCGGGGACGACGCCCGTGGCTCCGGCCTCATCGAGACGATCCCGACCGTGGGCTACCGCCTGCATCCTCCGGCGCCCGCGGCGGTCCCTTCGACGGAGGCGCCAGCCACCGCTGTCACGTCCCAGCCCCCGGCTCCTTTACGGCGCGGCCTGTGGGTCGTGCTGGGGCTGGCGGTCGTCGCCGCGCTCCTCGTGGCGCCCGCGCTGTGGCGCCGGCCGGCGGCGCCGCTCGTCGTGCAGTACCGGGTCGAGGCCTCCGGCGCCATCGACGCCCCGGATGTGACCGTGACGACCGGCGTGCACGACCTTCACGGCGGGCCCATCGTAACGACGGAGAAGGGGTTCCAGTACCGACGGACGGTGGCGATGGGCGAAGATCCTCCCCGGACCTTCCGGCTCCTTTTTCAGGGGCGCACGACGCGGAGCGACGTGCTTCTCGAAGTCGTCGTCCGCCGCGGCGAGGAGATCGTCGCGGAGCAGACGGCGACGGGGTTCACCGATGCCGATACGCCGACGCCGTTCTCGTTCAGCGCGATGGCCCAGGTGGACGACTGATTACTCGGTTCCCCCGGGGACCCACTCGACCTCGGGCGACCGGAAGAACGGCACGCCGAGCGCCGTCAGCCGCGCCCCGTGCGTGCTGAGACGTCGACGATACCCGGCCCACGACCGCGCCGCCTGCGGCGACCAGCCCATCTCGGCGACGCCCGCCAGCCGGGGGAACGCCATGAACTCGATGTCGCGGATCGACGCCAGCGTCTCAGACCACAGCGGCGCTTCGACGCCGAGAACGGCTGACTCCGGGACGTCCGCCATGAAGGCACCCGGGTCCCAGTCGTAGGCGTCACGGACGCCGTTGACACCGGCCCACGTCAGCCCGAGCACGGTCGTCGAGTCGTACTTCATGTCGAGGTAGATGCGATCCGACGGCGAGAGGACGACCTGCGCGCCGCTGGCGACGGCGTCGGCCACGCGGGCGGCGACGGCGGGGATCTGCGGGCGCCAGACCTGGATGACGGCGCCCGGCGCGAGGTCGGCGCCGGCCACCTCGTCCCAGCCCACGTAGCGCTTGCCGGCCGCCGTCACGATGGCCTGAGCACGGCGGACGAATGCAGCGTACTGCGCCTCGGTCAGTTCGCGGACTTCGTCGCCGCCGAGGTGGATCTCGCCGCCCGGCGTCATCGCCGCCAGCGCCGCGACGACGTCCTCGATGAACCGGTACGTCTCCTCGCGCTCGACGCAGACCGTGCTGAAACCGACACGCGTGCCGGTGTACGGCGTGCGCGCCTCGCCGTCGCAGTTGATCTCCGGCGTCGCCACCAGCGCGGCGTTCGTGTGGCCGGGCAGGTCGATCTCGGGGACGACAGTGATGAACCGCTCGGCGGCGTAGCGCACGATCCGCTCGTAGTCCGCCACCGTGTAGAAGCCGCCCGCGCCGCCACCGACCTGCGTCCGGCCCCCGACCTCGGTCAACGCCGGCCGACTCGGGATCTCGACGCGCCATCCCTGATCGTCCGACAGGTGGAGGTGGAGCCGGTTCAGCTTGTGGAGCGCCATCAGGTCGATCAGCCGCTCGACATCCGCGACGCCGAAGAAATGGCGGGCCACGTCGAGCATCATCCCACGCCAGGCGAACCGGGGCGCGTCCTCGATGTGGACGGCCGGGACCGGCAGCGGCGCGTAGAACGCCGCGCCGTACTCGACGCGCGCCGGCAGCAGCTGGCGGAGCGTCTGGACGCCGTAGAACAGCCCGGCCGGCGCTGACGCCACGACCTCGACGCGCGCCACCGAGACGTCGATCGCGTAGCCCTCCGCACCGTGCCCGTCCTCGATCCGCAGAACGATGGCGGGTGTCCCGTCCGGCACGGACGCGACCACGCCGGGCGTCGTCTCGGCCGTGTTGCCGATGAGCGCCGCCAGCACCCGCCCGATGCGGCGCGCCTCCGGGTCGTTCGACGGGACCACGATCGGCGTCTCGCCCGTGACGACGAACGGCGCGGCCTCGCGCGTCTCGACGTGGGCCGGCATCGGAATCAGCGCAGGCTGGGCGTGAACGGCAGAGACCGTTAGCAGGGTGAAAACGGCGAGGCGCATCGGGCGGCGGGGAGGGACCGGCCGAGGATACACGCGTCTCCTCCTACTCGCCTGCTCCGAGCGCTCGGAGCCACGCCGGGTAGCCCAACGCGGCGGCGGCGGAAAGC
>CAYPVZ010000067.1:0-10566 GCA_964414235.1 uncultured Rhodothermales bacterium
TCCGGCACCCAGTCGAAGATGTTCGGGTCGAGGAACACGCTGGCGATGATCACCCCCAGCCACACGAAGCCGAGCTTGCCGTCGATCTTCAACTCACGCTTGACCGGCGCGTGCGGGGCGCCGTGGTGGTCCGAGACGTCGGCAATGCCGGGCGCCTCGGGGACGGCAGGGGCGCCCGGGAGCTCGCCCGGCTCCAGGTCGATGCCGGCCTCCTCGGCCTCCTGGCGCAGGCTCTCGGCCTTGTTGCGCGAGTCGATCACCCAGAAGACGCCGAGGATCAGCAGGATCGTCGGGAGCCAGATATACCAGAGGTGCTCCACCGTCCAGAAGAACGGGACGCCGCGGAGGAAGCCGAGGAACAGCGGCGGGTCGCCGATCGGCGTCAGCGCGCCGCCGACGTTCGAGACGATGAAGATGAAGAAGATGATGTGGTAGGCCTGCAGCCGCCCCGCGTTCAGCCGCATGAACGGCCGAATGAGGAGCATCGAGGCCCCCGTCGTCCCGATCAAGTTGCTCATCACGGCGCCGGCGAAGAGCAGGATCGCGTTGTTCCGCGGCGTGCCCGGGTAGTCCGTCCGCACGAGGATCGTCCCGCTGGCGACGAACAGCGCGCCGAGCAGTGCGATGAACGAGAAGTACTCCTCGGCCGCGTGGATGATGGGGGTGAATTGCCCCATCACGAACAGGTAGAACGCCGCGACGAGAAGGCCGAGGCCGATGGCGACCTTCGGGTAGTGATGGTGCCAGAAGTGGGGGTAGAACAGTGGCCCGGTTGCGATCATCAGCAGCAGCATGATGAACGGGATCACCAGCGGCACCGGCGGCGGCGTCCCGTGGTCTTCCTCGGCCTCGCCGTGCGCGCCCTCCCCCTCGTCGAGCGCGACGGCGCCACTCGCGTGGGCGTCAGCATCCGTCGGCGCGAGGGCAGCCTCGGCCTCGATCCCGTCGATGGTCGGGGCCGCGTCGGCGGGGGCAGCGTCCTGAGCGCGGGCGGGCGCCGCCAGCAGCACGAGCAGGAGCGCGAGGAACGAGGCGATCCGAGGCATGGAGAGACGGTGAGCTAAGGGGAGCCTACTCGCCGTGCGCGGGCGCGGCGGGCGGCACGGCCGTCGTGGCGACGGCCTCGGGCCAGACGACCGGCACCTGGACGATCTCGTCCGGCCCGGCGGCCTCGACGGCCTCGGCCTTGGCGATTGACGTGTCGAGCAGCGACCGGACGGCCTGCTCGCTCTGGGCCAGGAACGGCGACGGCCAGAACCCGAGCACGAGCATGAGGACCGCCAGCGGCAGCAGCAGCCCGACCTCGCGGCCGTTGAGGTCCTTCATCTCGGCGTTCTTCGGGTCCGTGATCTCGCCGAAGAACGTCCGGTAGACCATCCACAGCAGGTAGACGGCCGCGAAGATGACGCCGGTCGTCGCGATAGCGACGAGCCACGCGCTGTCGAGGATCGGCGAGGCCCAGGACCCGATCAGGATCATGAACTCGCCCACGAACCCGTTGAGGCCCGGCAGGCCTGCGCTGGCGAACACGCTGAACAGCATGAAGAAGGTCAGCACCGGGACGCTCTTGGCGATGCCGCCGTAGTCGGCCATGGCCCGCGTGTGGCGGCGCTCGTAGAGCATGCCGATGATGAGGAAGAGCGCGCCCGTTGAGAGGCCGTGGTTGACCATCTGGATCAGCGAGCCCTGCGCCGCGACCACGTCGAAGGCGAACAGGCCGAGGACGACGAACCCGAGGTGGCTCACCGACGAGTAGGCGACCAGCTTCTTGACGTCGGTCTGCGCGAACGCGACCAGCGCCCCGTAGACGATGCCGACGACCGCCAGCGCGGCGATCCACGGCGCCAGCGTCTGGCTGGCGTTCGGGAAGAACGGGACGACGAACCGGAGCAGGCCGTACGTCCCCATCTTGAGGAGCACGCCGGCCAGGACCACCGAGCCGCCGGTCGGGGCCTGCGTGTGGGCGTCGGGCAGCCACGTGTGGAGCGGGAACAGCGGCACCTTGATCGCGAACGCCAGCGCGAACAGGAAGAACAGCCCCATCTGCGAGCCCAGCGGGACGCCGTAGCTCACCAGCTTGTACCAGTCCGTCGTGAACACGCCGCCGTTGACGGCGTCGCCGGCCGCGAAGCCGAGCCACAGCACGCCGACCAGCATCAGCAGCGAGCCGACGAGCGTGTAGATGACAAACTTGAGCGCCGCGTAGACCCGGTCCTCCCCGCCCCAGATGCCGATGATGAACACCATCGGGATCAGCGTCAGCTCGAAGAAGATGTAGAACAGGAAGACGTCGAAGGCCGCGAACACGCCGAGCACGCCGGTCTCCAGGAGCAGCATGAGCGCGTAGTAGCCCTTGTGCGCCTTGCCGATGTAGGTCCACGACGAGAGGACGATGATCGGCCCGAGCAGCGTCGTCAGGAGCAGGAGCAGCAGGTTCAGCCCGTCGACGCCGACGAAGTACGTGATGTCGATGCCGGCGCCGAACCACGGGAGCCGCGTCGCCAGCTGCGGCGCGCTGGCGGTCGAGACGGCCGGGTCGAAGCCGAGCCAGAGCCCGAGCGACAGGACGAACGTGACGACGGTCGTCGCCAGCGCCGCCCAGCGGATCGACGACACCGACGGCAGCGCGAGGATCGCCAGCGCGCCGACGGCGGGCAGGAAGATGACGAGCGAGAGGAGCCCGGGGATGTCAGCCATTGAGCAAGGCGGTAGGGGCGACCCGCCGGGTCGCCCGTACGAGGGAGCCGGCGTGCGAGGCAGGCATCAGACGAACAGGACGAGGGCGACGACGGCGACGACGCCGACGACGATGGCGAGCGCGTAGGTCTGGACGACGCCGGTCTGGATGCCGCGGAGCCGGCCCGCCGCGCCGCGCACGGCGTGCGCCAGCCCCATCACGCCGCCGTCGATCACGTTCTTGTCGAACGGTGCGAACACCTTCCGGGCGCCCTCGATGGTACCGCGCACGAAGGTGGCGTTGTAGAGCCGGTCCCAGTACCACACCTGGCTGGCGGGCTTGTAGAACAGCGCGAACGCCTTGCGGACCGACCGGTCTGCCTCGGGCCCGCGCCGCGCGAAGCGGAAGCCGAGCCACGCGATGGCGATGCCACCGATGGCAAGCGCCGCGCCCAGGATCAGCAGCCCCCACTCGACCGTGTGGGGCGTCTCGTGCTCCCGGTCGTAGAACATCGAGTTCCAGATCGGGTCGAGACTATCCGCGACCGGCCCGAGATGGCCTTCGTGGCCGACCAGCCAGCCGTGGATCCACGAGGCGTGCTCGCCGAAGACGGCCGGCAGCCCGAGGAAGCCGGCGACCGCCGCCAGCGTGCCGAGCACCATCAGCGGCAGCGTCATCGTGATCGGGCTCTCGTGCGCGTGCGTGTCGATGGAGTCCGGCCAGCGCGGGTCGCCCTCGAAGGTGAGGAGGTACGCCCGCATCATGTAGATCGCCGTCAGCACGGCCGTCACGAGGCCGACGACCCAGAGCGCGTAGTAGCCGAAGTTGGCGGCGCTGCCGAACTCGAAGGCCCGGAAGAGGATCTCGTCCTTCGAGAAGAAGCCGGCCAGCGGCGGGAGGCCGGCGATGGCGAGTGTCGAGACGAGGAACGTGATCGCCGTGACCGGCATGAAGCGCCGGAGGCCGCCCATCGTGCGCATGTCCTGCGCGTCGAACGGGCCGTCGTAGGGCAGCGGGCTGTGGCGGAGCGTGTTCTGCGTCGCCTCCGAGTCGTGTGGCGTCCCGTGCCCGCCGTGGTGGCTCGGGATGAGCCCCTTGTGCTCCAGGTCGTGCTCGACGCCGTGCATCGCGTGGATGACGGAGCCCGAGCCGAGGAACAGGCACGCCTTGAAGAAGGCATGCGTCATGACGTGGAAGATGGCCACGTAGAACGCGCCGACGCCGGCCGCCAGGAACATGTAGCCCAGCTGGCTGACCGTCGAGTAGGCCAGCACCTTCTTGATGTCGTTCTGCGTGATGGCGACCGTCGCCGCCATGATCGCCGTCAGCGCGCCGATGGTGGCGATGACGCCCATCACGACCGGCTGGAGCAGGACGAGCGACGACAGCCGGGCCAGCAGATAGAGTCCGGACGTGACCATCGTCGCCGCGTGGATCAACGCCGAGACGGGAGTCGGGCCCGCCATGGCGTCCGGGAGCCAGACGAAGAGCGGGATCTGCGCGCTCTTGCCCGTCGCCCCAATGAACAGGAGGAGGCACACCCAGAAGCCCGTGCTGCCATTGAACAGCTGGAGCGTCTCGGCCGAGAGGAGCGTCGTGAAGTCGAGCCCAAAGGGTCCGCCGCTGGCGGCCGTGACGGTGCGGTAGATGATGAACATCGCCAGCAGGAAGGCGAAGTCGCCGATCCGGTTGACGATGAACGCCTTGTTGGCCGCCGCCGAGTTCTTGAGCTCGGTGTACCAGAACCCGATGAGCAGGTACGAGCAGAGGCCGACGCCCTCCCAGCCCAGGAACAGCACCGGCAGGCTCTCCGCCAGCACCAGGTTGAGCATCGCGAAGATGAACAGGTTGAGGTAGGCGAAGAACCGCCAGTACCCCGAATCCCCGTGCATGTAGCCGATGCTGTAGAGGTGGATCAGCGAGCCGACGCCGGTGATGATCAGCGTCATCAGCAGGCTCAGCTGGTCGATCCGGTAGTCGAAGCGGACCTGGAGGTCGCCGGCCTGGAGCCACGTGAAGTAGCGGGCGAACTGCGCGCCGCCCTCCGCCTCGAAGCCGAGGAACAGGTACACGGCGACGGCGAACGGCACCGCGACGGCCGCCAGCGCCAGCCCGCCGATGAGCGTCTCCTGCTTCCGCCAGCTCGGCATGAACAGGCCCATCATCCCGTTGAGGCCCGCCACCACGATCGGCGGGAGGAGGATGAGCTGGACGAGGGTTTCCATGGGGTGAGGGGGTCGGGACGGGGGCGCGGGCGGCGGGAGCGCGGGGCGCGTCCCGGAGGAAACCGGCCTCTATCCCCTAAACAGGCGGAGCTCGTCGACGTTGACCGTCAGCTTGTTCCGGAACATGGCGATCACGATGGCCAGCCCGACGGCGGCCTCGGCGGCGGCCACGCTCATCACGAAGAAGACCAGGATCTGCCCGTCGACGTCGCCGAACGCCTGGCTGAAGGCCACGAGCGAGAGGTTGACCGCGTTCAGCATGAGCTCGATGCTCAGGAACACGACGATCACGTTGCGGCGGAGGAGCACGCCCAGCACGCCGATCGTGAAGAGGACCGCGCTCAGCGAGAGGTACCAGGTCAGTTCCATGCGGGCGGCTGGCGGCGACCGCCAGCGGGTCGTTACGCGAAGCGCTTCTTGGCGAGGAGCACGGCACCGATGGTGGCCGCGAGGAGGAGCGCCCCGACGATCTCGAGGGCGAAGGCGTGCCGCGTGAGCAGCGCCACGCCGAGGTTCTCGACCGACGTGGCCGCGACGGCCGCGGTCGGCAGCGGCCTGTCGCTGGCCGGGACGCGCCCGGCGACGGCCGTCCGCAGGAGCGCGAGGACGACGACGCAGCCGACGAAGGCCGCCGCGCGCGTCCACGTGAAGCTGCTCAGCCGGGGCACCTCCTCCAGGTTGAGCAGCATGATCACGAACAGGAACAGGACCATGATGGCCCCGGCGTAGACCAGGATCTGGACGACCCCGATGAACGACGCGTTCAGCGTGAGGTAGAGGCAGGCGACGGCCAGCATCGTCTGGACCATCCAGAGCGCGCTGGCGACCGGACTGCGCGAGACGAGCATCCCGACGGCGCCCGCCACGGCGAGGACCGCGAACACGAAGAAGAGAAACTCCAGCATGGGGTCGGGGGAGGGGCGGCCGGCCGGGAGAGGGCGCCCGGCGGGGCGCGCCCAAGATACCGGCCCCCGTCCGACGCGGACAACCAGACGGCGATCCCGGCGGGATGTCTCTGTGAAGAGCCGTCGACGGACGGCGGTCCGGCGCCGCGCGCCAACCGCAACCCGAGAGCCGCCCCACCCGTCCCGGGGCCCGTCTATCTTCGGCGTCGCATGGATCAGGCTCCTCCCCTCCCCCCCACCGAGGCCTCGCGGCGGCGCATCCGCAAGCGAGACCTGCTCGTCCCCGTCGTCCTGAGCCTGACGGCCGTCGGCCTCATCCTGTGGCTGACGTACGAGCCGGGCGCGTTCGCGTCGGTCCGGTCCACGTTCGAGCCGGGGATTTTCCTGCTGGCGCTCGTCTCGCTGGCGGTGCAGCTCGGCACCGGCGGGCTGCGGCTGCGGCACGTCGCGCGCGGCGTGCTCGACGTCAAGGGCGGGCTGCGGGCCCAGCTCACGTGGGACTTCATGAGCGCCGTCACGCCGTCGGCGATGGGGGGCGCGCCGTTCGCGGCCTTCTTCATCGCCCGCGAGAACCGGGTCCCCTACGGGCAGGTCACGGCGCTCATGCTGTTCACGATGCTCATGGACCAGCTCTGGTTCGCGACGCTCATCGTGGGGCTCTACGTGGCGGCGATCTGGCTGCCCGTGTTTCCGACCGGGCTCGGCGCCGTCGGCATCGGGACCATCGGGACGTACCTGGGCGGGATGCTGATCTACATCGCGTTCTTCGCCTACGCGACGCTGGTGCGGCCGGAGGTGCTGGAGGGGCTGGCCAACCGGATCGTGCGGTTCAAGTGGCTCCGGCGGTTCGAGCCGACGGTCCGCGAGGAGACGCGCAAGCTCCGCCAGCACGCGCGGGTGCTCCGGGGCCAGCCGGCGTCGTTCTACCTCAAGGGCGCCGCGCTGACCGTCCTGTACTGGCTCGGTCGCTACGGCGTCGTGTTCTTTGTGGCGCTCAGCTTCTGGCGCGACTTCCGCCACGTGCTGTTCTGGCTGCGGACGGCCGGCCTCTGGCTCGCCGGGCTGGCGATGCCGACGCCCGGCGGCTCCGGCGGCATCGAGGCGCTCTACGTGCTCTACCTGGCGCCGCTGCTGCCCGACGGCTACGGCGGCCCGGCGCTGCTGGCGTGTCGCGCCGTCGCCTACTACGGCGTCCTCGTGCTGGGCCTGTTCGTGGCCGGCAGCGCCGTCCGCTCGCTGCTCTCCGGCGAGACGCCGCCCGGCCGCCTCGACGCCGTGCCGGAGGCGCCGGAGACGGACGCCGCGGACGCGGGCGTCCCCGAGGCGCGGCCTGCCGAGACCGACGCATGAGCGCCCCCCGCCCCGTCGACGCGCGCCGCGCGGAGGCCGACCGGTACGACCTCCGCAAGGTCCACCCCGCCCTGCGCTTCGGCTCCGCCAGCGACCGCTACGCGGCGTGGATCGACCAGATCTACCCGCGCGACGTGTGGGCCGGCGAGGTGACGTCGCGCAAGAAAAGCGTCGGCGGGCGGAGCTTCGACGAGCGCCTGCTGCCGGTCGCCTCGGTGGACGACTACTTCCAGCACTTCGGCGTGCTGGAGGTCGACTTCACGTACTACCGGCCGCTGGTCGAGGAGACGGGCAAGCCGTCGCAGAATCTGTTCACGCTGGAGCACTACGCGGACGCCTCGCCGGCCAACGCGCGCTACCTGCTCAAGGCGCCCCAGCAGTTCCTCTCGCGCCGCCTCCGCCGCCGCGTCGACGGGAAGACGGCCTACGTCGACAACCCGGACTACCTGGACCCGGAGGGCTTCACGCGGCGGTTCCTGGTGCCGGCGCAGCAGAAGCTGGGCGTCAAGCTGGCGGGCGTGATCCTGGAGCAGTCGTACGAGCGGGCGGCCGAGAGCCCGGAGCCGGACGCGTTCGTGGCGGAGTGGGACCGGTTCATGGCCGAGGTGCCGAACGACGCGGCGTACCACGTCGAGGTGCGGTCGTCGCACCTGCTCTCGCCGCGGTGGTTCGAGTGGCTGGCGAACCGGGAGGTCGGGTTCTGCTTCTCGCACTGGCAGTGGCTGCCGCCGCTGATCGACCAGTGGCGGCTGGTCGGCGAGCGGTTCACGTCGGGCTCGGGCGAGGCGGTGCTCCGGCTCATCCAGCCCATCGACATGCCGTTCGACGAGTCGTGGCTGCGGGCCTACCCGTTCGAGGGGCCGGCGGCGGGCCTGAGCGACACGCGCGGGGCGCGGCGGATGGTGGACGAGGCGACGGCGCTGATGTACCAGGCCGTCGAGGCCGGCGTCACGCTGAACGTGGTGGGCAACAACCGGGCGTGGGGCAACACGCCGGACCTCTGCCGGACGCTCGCGCACCGGTTCCTGGACTTCGCGGAGCGCAAGGGCGCCTGAGCCGCTGGCGAGGACCGCCGCCAGCGCGTCGGGGGGATCTCCGTCCGGAGATGCGAGGCGCTCTCCCCTCTCGAAGCCCGAGGCTGCTGCTTCAAAAACCGGGTCTTCGTCTTCATAAATCGTCTCTTCAGGTCCAGAAATCGAGTCTTCAGGTCCAGAAACTGGGTCTTCAGGTCGAAAAACCGACTCTCCAGGTCAAGAAATTGGGCCTCCACCTTCACAAATCGAGCCTTCGGGTCCAGAAATCGAGTCTCCACCTTCATAAATCGGGGCTCCAGGCCCACAGACAGCCACTTCAGGTCCAGAGATGAGGTCTCCACGTCGGAGGATCGGCGCGGGTCCTCTCCAGACTGGGGCTCACGAATAGAGCCCTCCTCGTCGGCGTCAGCGCGCGACTTTCTGTCCGCCGTCGAAGGCGACGGCCTTGTGGCGGGCGATGGCCGCGTCCCAGTCCAGGCGGTGCGGCGGCTGGAGATAATGGGCGTAGGCGGCGGCCATCTGGCGGGCGGCCTCGGAGACGTCCATGGCACCGAAGCCGGTCCCGAGCGCGGGCATGGCGACGGTGCGGATCTCGCCGGGGCCCGAGTCGACGCGGCGCACGGCGGCGTTGTGTCGGTAGACCGCCAGCCAGGCGGCCCACGCGGCTCGGTAGACGGCGTCGGTGCCGACGATGGGGCCGGGCATCCGCATGGTGGGCGCGTGGGCGACGAACGGGTAGCCCGGCGTCCCGGTCGGCTCGATGACGCACGTCCCGACGGGCTGCTCCCCCAGGAACTCGCCCGCGATGCGTCGCTGGATGCGGTCCATGAGGTCGGTTCCGTGGACCTCGATGACGGCCGCGTCGATGCCGGCGGTCATGAGGCCGAAGGCGTTGCCGGCCGTGACGAAGCAGTCGTGCGGGTCGAGGGCTTCGAAGCGGTCCTGGACGACGCGGACGTTGGGAAGCCCCTCGAACCGCTGGCGGAAGGCATCGCACGCCTCGGGCTCCGGGTGGACGAGCCAGAGGTCGAGCGGGAACGGCACGGGCGGGGTCGCGGCGCGGGTGGCTACCGCATCACCGTGACGGTGTCCGGCACGAGGAAGGCCTCGGGGTACTGCTGGCGGACGAGCGCCAGCGCGGCGTCGGCCTCCTCGCGCGTGGCGAAGGCGCCCAGGCGGACGCGGTAGTAGGGCTGGAGGTAGGCCACGACGGCCTCCAGGGTGCGCGGCGCGCCGGCCTGGGACTGCGCGCGCTCCCACCAGCGGACGGCGTCCTCGCGGACGCGCTCGGCGGCGGCCCGCGTCGAGCCCGAGAAGATCTGGACGCGGAAGCCCTCGACCTGGACCGGCTGCGGCTCGGTCGGCGCGGGCGCCGGGGCGTTGCCGCCGGGGACGACCACGCGGCCGGCCATGACCGCGGCCGGCACGTCGTGGATGACGGTGGCCGGGACGGCGCGCGGCTCGACGTCGTAGCCCGAGGGGTCGAACGTCTCGTAGGCGGGGTGGGTCGCGGCCGGCGTCTCGGAGGGGGCTTCGGGGCCCTGGGCGGGGCCGGCGGGGCCGAGGCCGGAGCAGGCGGAGAGCGTGAGGACCGCGGCGAGCGCGAGGAGAGGCGAAAGCCGCATGGACTAGTAGGAGGCGTCGGACGTGAGGCCCTTCAAAATAGCGACGCCGGCGCTGGCGCCGAGGCGGGTGGCGCCGGCTTCGACCATCGCGTAGGCGTCCTCGGCGGAGCGGACGCCGCCGGAGGCCTTGACGCCCATCGTGTCGCCGACGACGCGGCGCATGAGGGCGACGTCCTGGGGGCTGGCGCCGCCCGAGGCGAAGCCGGTGGACGTCTTAACGAAGTCGGCGCCGGCGTTCTGGGAGAGGACGCAGGCGATGACCTTCTCCTCGTCCGTGAGGAGGGCGGTTTCGAGGATGACCTTGACGGTGCGCCCCTGGGCGGCCTCGACGACGGCGCGGATGTCGGCCTCGACGTCGGCGAAGCGCTCGCTCTTGAGCAGCGCGATGGCGAGGACCATGTCGATCTCCTCGGCGCCGTCGCGGACGGCCTGCTCGGTCTCGAAGGCCTTGACGGCGGTCCGGTTGGCGCCGTGCGGGAAGCCGATGACGGTGCAGACCATGGGCGTCGTGCCCGCGAGCTCGGCGGCGGCGACGGGCACCCAGACGGGGCTGACGCAGACGCTCGCGAAGCAGTACTCGCGGGCCTCGGCGCAGAGCTGGCGGATCTGGTGCTCGGTGGTGTCCGGCTTGAGGACCGTATGGTCGATCATGCGGGCCAGCGGCGGGGCGAGCGCGCAGGCGTCGGCGGGCCCGGTCTTGTCGGCGCGGAGGCCGAAGCGGGCGGCGCCGGCGCCGATCATGCGCTGGAG
>CAYPVZ010000068.1:0-10411 GCA_964414235.1 uncultured Rhodothermales bacterium
GGTCGAGACGACCTGTCCGTCCACCACGCCGCCCGGCATCACCATCGTCCGGCCCTCGACCTCGACGTCGCCGTTGACGGTCCCCGAGATGTTCACATTGCCGCTGGAGCGGAGCGTCCCCTCGACCGTCGTCGAGGCCCCGATGATGTTGTGCTGCTCGGCAGGGTTGAGCGGGACGGGCGTGGCGGGGCGCGTCTTGGCCATGTCGGGGGCGTCGTCGGAGCGAAAGAGGGCCATGCGGAGCCGAAGGCGGCTAGGGGGCGACGAGGAGCGCCTGCGGGTCCTGGGCCAGCCCGTCGCGCCAGACCTCGAAGTGGAGGTGCGGGCCCGACGTGATCTGCCCGGTGTCGCCGCTGAGCGCGATGGGCTCCCGGGCGCGGACCCGCTCGCCGACGCGCTTGAGCAGGCGGCTGTTGTGCTTGTAGATCGAAAGGTAGCCGCCGGTGTGCTGGACGGCAATCGTGTGGCCGCCGTCGTGGGTCCAGTCGGCGAAGACCACGTAGCCGTCGTCGAACGATCGGACGGGCGTGCCCTTGGTCGCCGCCAGATCGAGCGCGAAGTGGCCGCGGCTGGCGTCGAATCCGCGCGAGACGATGCCGTCGACGGGAGGCAGCGCGGGCAGGCGGAGCGCGTCGAGGTAGGCGCTGGCGGCACGTGCGTTGCGCGGACCGTCGGTGGCCGGACCGAGCGTGCGCAGCGGCAGCGCCGGCTGTTCATGATCGTCGGTGGCCAGGCGAACGGCGGGCTCGGCCGTCGCCCCCTCCTCGCCCAGGTCGGGCAGTTCGAACGCCGTCGGGTCGAGCGCATCGTCGCCGAGGTCGTCCATCTCGCCGGTGATGATGGCGCGGAGCTGGGCGATCTGCTGGTACTGGATGGCGAGCGAGTCCTCCAGCGCCGCCGCGCGCTGGGCGTTCTGGGTCGCGATGCCGCGGAGGTCGGCCGAGCCCGGTCCCAGGAAAATTCCTCGCAGCGGCGTCAGCACCACTGCCGCCACGAGGAGCGCGGCCCCGACGACGATCCCAATGATGGCGCCGTAGAGCACGTAGCCCGGCCGGACCTCGTACTGACGCGGCGTGCTCATCGTGTCGGGTTCGAGCACGATCACCGTCCGGACGGCGCCGGGCCGCCCGAAGAGGTCGCGAAGAAGGTCAGTCACGGGGCCGGGGGTAGGTCGTCGGAGGGTAGCAAGAGCCGGCCCTACAGGGCTCCAGGGGCAGATTTTGTTCGTGGCATCTGCATATCGCTCCCGGCTCGCTTTGGGCAGCGCCCTCTAACTTAGAGTCCCGTACTGACCCTCGACGTGCCGTCTCGCGACGGCCTCCACCGCCGGCCCCGCCGGCCCCGACTCATGCCTCAGCACAAGTCCGCCGCCAAGCGCGTCCGCCAGGACGCCAAGCGCCGGCTCCGCAACCGATTCCAGAAGGGCCGCGTCCGCACGATGATCCGCGACCTCCGCGCCGAGACCGATCCGGCCGCGGCCGAGGTCAAGCTCAACGTGATCAAAGCGCAGCTCGACCGGCTGGCTGGCGACCGGGTGCTCCACCCGAACAAGGCCGCCAACGTCAAGAGCCCGCTCGAGCGCCACGTGCGCGAGCTGGCCTAGCGCGGACCGGTTCCGGCCGACCGGCCCGGGGGAGGAACCCGCCCGGGTCTACGCCGGTTTAGCGGGCCATCCACCCCCGCGTGCCCCTCTCCTCGCCCGTCTCCGGAGAGCCTTCGCTCTCGTCGAATTGCTCCCCCGTTCGGTCTCCGTCGCCCTCGTCTTCTCTACGCCTAGCGTATTGCAACTGTGGACGGCGGTTCGGATACTAGGCATTCGGGTTCTGAGCGCCCACCAGACGCCCCCGGTTTCGCTCATCTCCCCGCTCCCGGCCCCGCGCCGCGGATCCCCCACCCACCTCCTCTCTCCATGCTCCAGAACCGACCGGAGAAGACCATGACCTCGCGTCTCTCTACTCTCTTCTTCTGGTGTGCGGCGCTCCTCCTCGCCACGTCGGCGCAGGCCCAGATCGTCCGCCCCAGCAATTCCGTCTACATCCTGCTCCGTGGCGGTGCCTCGGGCTACTACGGCGACTTCGACGGCCAGCCGCCGTCCACCCCGGGTAACACCGAGGTCCAGCCGTTCGCCGGCTACAACGACCCCGGCTTCGCCGTCGGCGGTGAGCTCGGTTACCTCTTCAACGACAACCTGGGCCTTGGCGTCGCCTACCTGTTCCAGAACGACCCGGACATCACGGACAGCGAGAACTCGCCGTTCGCCAACAACACTGACAACTGGGTCCAGCAGGCTCAGCTCCTCTTCCGGTACATCCCGTTCGGGGGCGCGAAGGTGTCGCCGTTCGTCGAACTCGGCGGCGCGCTCGTGTTCGGCCGTGGCACGGAGAATGAGCGCAACCAGGCGGGCAACGACGACGTGCTCGGCTACGGCCCGGTCCTCGGCCTGGGCCTCGACCTCGCGCTGACGAACCAGTTCAGCCTCTTCCTCGCCGGCCAGGGCACGGTCGTCTTCCCGGACGTCGCGGCCGATGGTGGCGACGGAGGCGCGTTCGGTGTTCCGGCCGACAACTTCGACTTCGACGTGCTCTCGCACGTGGGCCTCGGCCTCAAGTACGCCTTCCGCCCGCCGGTCACGCCGGTCGAGATCGAAGGCCTGGAGTGCCCGAGCGACCTTTACGTCAATGACACGGGCTCGTTCATGGTCATGACCAACGAGAACGCCACCCAGCCCGTCACCACGACGTGGCAGTGGGGCGACGGCTCGACGGGCTCGGGCATGAGCGCCTCGCACTCGTACAGCGCCCCCGGCACCTACACGGTGACGGTGATGACAGTGAACGACGGCGGCGACGCCAGCGAGTCCTGCCTCGTCACGGTCGAGCCGCGTCCGGTCCCGGCCTCGCTGGCCGGTTGCCGCGCCACGCCGAGCACGGTCAACGTGGGCGAGCAGGTCACGATCAACGCGACGGCGACGGCGGCCGACGAGATCTCGGTCGACTTCGGGGACGGCTCGATGGCCTCCACGCTCCCGGCCCGTCACGCCTACAGCGAGACCGGCACGTACCGCGTGACCATTACGGCCTCGAACGAGTACGGCGACGACTCCTGCACCGTCACGGTGACCGTCGGCGACACGTACTGCTCGGACATCACGGAGCTCAACCCGGTGTTCTTCGGGTACGGGGCGACCACGCTCACGGCTGACGCCACGAGCCGCCTCGACGAGAACATCGAGATCCTGCGCCGCTGCCCGGACATCTGCGTCCTGATCAACGGCTACAGCGACGGCTCGGAGCCGGGCGACGCCATGCGGATCTCGCAGGCTCGCGCCGACGCCGTGATGAACTACTACGTCGCGCAGGGCATCGACATGGACCGCCTCCGTGCGGTTGGCCGCGGGGTTGACCCGGACGCCAACTCGAAGGAGGATCCGGGCCCGGGCGACAGCCGCGCCCGCCGGGCCGACTCGATCCCGTCGAGCTGCGCCGGCTTCTAAGCCGACCAGTCTTCGGACGCCCTCGCGGGGCGGCTCACCTTCGGGTGGGCCGCCCCGCTTTCGTTTGAGGCGGCTCCAGAGCTGTCGCCAGCCCGCAGCGGGTGGCTCTCCCAGGGGGCAGAGGACACCCCGATGGGCAGCCGAGCCTAACGCGTAGGTCGTTATCGAGCCGGGGAGGCAGGAGAGCACCCAGCCGCGCTCAGAGGAGGCGCGGGCAGAAGGCGAGACAAGGAAGCAAAGGGGGCATTAGCGCGGCGAGATGGAATTGCTCGCCGTCCGAGTCCGCCCCTGAACCGGTCCGAAGCGGGACGTGCCGGGTTTTTGGTGAGGGGGCCGCCGAACGCCCGCCCGAGGCACTGGCCTCTGCGGCCCCTGCCCCTTCCCCACCGGCTCCATGCCCCGTTTCCTTCTCCTTCTGGCCCTGGCCGTGATCGCCTTCCCGGCGGCCGCCCAGCGCGTCTACGACTCCCCCGTCTACAACGGTCTCGACGATCCGTACGAAGACGACGCCATGCCAGGCGTCCGCATCGGTATCGGCGTCGGGCCGTACATCTACGCCGGGCCCGATATCCTGGTCGGCCGCGCGGCCGACCAGGACGACGTCATTGCGACCAACCTCGGCGTGACGGCCGAGCTCTCGTTCCCGCTCGCCGGCCAGCTCTACGGCCGGCTCATGGGTGGCCTCGTCAACATCGGCGCCGACGACGACCGGCCGGACCTCCCGCTCGGCCCCTCGCAGAACCCGTACCTGACCAGCCAGACGATCCTGGCGGAGGCCGACCTGATGTACTACCTCGCGCGGCCGGGCCGTGGGGCCTTCGCGCCCTACGTCTTCTCCGGCATCAGCGCCCTGTTCGCGACCGGCGACGCCGAGCCCGGCATCGAGACCACGGCGCTGGCGATCCCGGTCGGGCTCGGCTTCGAGTACGGCGTGAGCCGCAACGTCGCGCTGTTCGCCGAGGGCAGCTTCCGGTTCGGCCTCACCGAGGTCGGGTCGACGACCGGCGCAGCCTTTGCCACCGCGGCCGACGTCTGCGATGCGGCCGGGCCGGACTACAACTACGCCGTCTGCATCAAGAAGAACCGCGAGCCCTACTGTTCCAACGGTGGTGAGCTGCCGGACTGCGACGAGGTCGACAACCACGGCGACTCCGACTTCCGCACGCGGTTCAACTCGGGCCTGATCCTGGGCGGCGTCCGCATCGGGTTCGCCAGCGCGCCGGCGCCCTACATCCCGCCGTACGTGCCGCCGGTCGAGACGCCGCCGGTCTACGTGCCGCCGCCGGTCGAAACGCCGCCGGCCCCGCAGGTCTGCGACCTTGTCGAGCTCAACTCGGTCACGTTCGACTACGGCTCGGGCACGCTCAACCGCCGCGCGCGGGCGCGCCTCGACGAGAACATCGAGCTGCTGCTCGAGAACCCCGCCTGCTGCGTGTTCATCGACGGCTACACGGACACGCCCGAGGGCAGCCAGTTCGGCCTCGGCCTCGCCGGCCGCCGCGCCCAGGCCGTCTACGACTACTACCTCGGGGCCGGCGTGAGCGCCTCGCGCCTCCAGGTCCGCAACCGCGGCGTCGCCTCGCCGGACTGCGACAAGGAGGACCCGGGCATGGGCTGCGAGCTCAACCGCCGCGTCGAGTCGCTCCCGGTCGACTGCGAGCGGTTCCAGTTCCTGCTCGACAACCCGTCGTACGACCCGTATTGATCGGCGGGCGTTCGGGACCGGCCCGGTCCCCGCGATCGGTCGGTCTTCCGCCAGCGGCCCTGCCCCCTCGGGGGTGGGGCCGCCTTCGTTTGCGGTATTCTCCGGCTCCCCGCCCCCGCCCGATCTGATGCGTTCGCTCGCTCTCGCCGCGCTGGCGGTCGTCCTCAGCGGCTGCTTCCACCTCTCGTCCCTGCTCACGGTCCGGCCCGACGGCTCGGCCACGCTCCGCGACGAGGTCACGCTCTCGGGCTTCGCGCTGATGGCGCTGCAGAACGCGGCCGAGGCCGGCGGCGACGAGCCCCGGGAGATGTTCGAGCGTGAGGCGTTCGAGGCCCGGGCGGAGGCGCTGGGCGAGGGCGTCCAGCTGGTCTCGTTCGAGCCGGCCGAGGATGGGTACGTCGCCGTCTACGCCGTGCCGGACGTTCGCCGGCTCCGCTACACGACGCCCGACGTGCCCGGCGACGAAGGTGACGGCGAGAGCCGTTCCATGGGCGAGCGCCTGGACCTCTCGTTCGCCTTCGACGAGGCCGACCCGGCCACGCTCCGCATCGTCGTGCCGAAGCCAGAGGCCGACAAGCCCGAGGCGCCGACGCCCGACGCGGACGGGATGGTGAAGACGGAGGAGGCCGTCGATCCGGCCGACCAGGCCCGGATGCTGGGCATGCTCCGGGAGTTCTTCGCCGACGCCCGCATGACGGTCTCCGTCGCCGTCGAGGGCGACGTGGTCGAGACGAACGCGGCCCACGTGGACGGCTCGACGGTGACGGTCTTCGACCTCCCGTTCGCGGCCGTCTTCGAGGTGCTGGAGGACCACCCGGAGCTGATGACCGGCGAGCGGCCGGATCCCGACGCCGCGTACGAGATGCTCCAGGGCGCAGAGGGCGTCCGGATGGAACGCCCGGGGACGGTGCGCGTCCGCTTCCGGTAGCTCGCGTTCTGCGAGATCCCGGGCGGGCGTCGCCCGCGGCGGCTAGTAGCCGTCCGTGGGCGAGTTTTCGCGGCGGCGGGTCTTGGTGACGGCGAGCAGGATGCCGAGGCCGAGCATGACCACGCCGCCGGCGCCGATCCAGGCGGTGGGCACGCCGGCGAGGTGGGCGCCCATCGCCAGCCCGGCGGTGAGGACGAGAAACCCGAGGAGGTAGACGGCGAGCGAGGACATGGCGATCCGTGAAAGGGGCCGCTCTCACGCCCGACGCGGGCGCCGGGCACCGGCCGGCCGTTTACGGTGCAGAATCGTCAGCCGGCGGTTCCCTGGGCGCCGTAGGACTCCCGCTCCCAGCGGTCGAGGTGCTCCAGGAGGCGGTCCACCGGGACCGACTGGCGGCGGCCGGCGGGGTCCTGGAAGACGACCTCGCTCCAGCCCCGGAGGCCGACGGGCGTCAGGTGCTGCGCCCCGAGCTGGAGCGTCCGCCCGGCGACGGCGTGGGCGAGGATGCGCTCGTAGCGGGAGCGCGCGAGGACGCTCTCGGGGAACAGGTTGTCCCAGACGCAGAGCCGCCCGACGTCCTCGTAGGTCGGCGGGCGCTCGTCGAGGTCGAGGAGGACGGGGGCGTCGCCGGCGAAGACGAGGCGGAGGAGGCGGAGCGTGAACGGGTCGGCGGTGCGGTGGAGCGCGGGGAGGAAGCGCTCGACGATCTCGGCACCGATGGCGCGGAGGCTGACGGACGCGTCGTCGTGGCTGGGGCGGGGGCGGAGGGTCCAGACGGCCGCGTCGGGGCCGGCCTCGAAGGGGTTCTGGGGGTAGGCCGAGGCGTGCCCGAGCCAGCCCTTGCGCGAGGTGTGCGGGATGGGCGCGTAGCCCTCGATGACGGGGAAGCGGCGGCGGTCGAGCTCCGCCAGCCCGAGCGACGGCCACCGCATGACGGCCCGGACGACGGCCGTGACGAAGGTGGCCGCGGCGATGGTGAGCGCCGGGCTGGGGGTGAAGTCGGCCGTGATCTCGATGCGGCCGGGGCGCGGGCGGACGCCGATGCCGGTGGACCGGCGGTTGGCCGCCAGGAGCATCATGGGCACCGGGAGGATGTAGGCGAGCAGCTTCGCCAGCCGCTCGACGGTCTCGGGGGGCGCGTCCTCGGGGCGTCGGAACGACACGTTGTAGTGGGCCGAGAAGCCGACGAGGCGGGCCTCGCGGCCGGTCCGGGTCTCCCACGCGTCGAGCCCGTCGCGGACGTGGTGGATGGCCTCCCAGAGCGAGCGGCCGGCGCGGGCGGCGCAGCCCGGCTCGACCTCGACGGCGGGCGTGGCAACCTCGATGACGCCCGTGTCGAAGTAGACCGCGCCGCCGGTGGCGAGCGCGTAGCTCTTGCCGGTGCGGTGGAGCAGCGGCTCGGCCATGAAGGAGCGGGGGTCCTCGAACACGTGCTCCGGCTTCGTCGGCTGGCCGTCGACGACGAGTTCGAACTCGGCCTCCAGGCCCATGGCCTCCATGGCCAGGGGCGCGGGGGTGCGGCGCTCGGCCTTGCCCCCGTCGGGGAGGGCGGTCGGGTCGGCGGAGTCGTACGTCTTGAGCGGCATGGGTCAGGCGGGGGCGCCGGGGGGGATGGAGAGGACGTAGCCGAGGTCGAGGTGGACGTGGTCGTCCGCCTCGCCGTCGCCGTCGCCGTAGGGGCGGACCCAGGCGCCGGGGAGCACGTCGAGGACGCGGGTGCGGAAGCGGGCGATGGCGTCCTCGTCTTCGAGCCACGTCTCGCCGACGCGGTAGATGTCGGCGGCGGTGCCCCAGTGGTGGGGCGAGAAGCGGTCGGCCTGGCGGTCGAGGGCGTGGGCGGGGGAGCGGTAGCCGCCGTTGGCGGCGATGAGCACGCGGTCGCCGACGGACTGGCGGAGGCCGTCGAGCGCGGACGCCAGCAGGACGACGGCGCAGGGGACGTAGCGGGGCCAGGCGCGCGCCGCGGCGTCCTCGCGCACGTCGACGCTGACGAACTCGTAGAGGCTGAAGCGCGGCGTGAGCGGGGTCTCGACGGCGGCCTCCCACGTGGGGACCTCGTAGAAGTAGCGGGGCAGCGCGCGCTCGCGGCCGTCCTCGCAGCGGACGACCTCGCCGGGGCGGTGGACGCGCCGGAGCGCGGGCGAGAGCGTGAGGCCGTCGACGAGGCGGAGGTCGAGGGCGTGGAGGAGGTCAGCCACGGGCGACGTGGGCGTAGACGGCGCGGGAGAGCGCGGCGACGGTGGCGCGGCGGTCGCCGGAGGCGTCGGCGTCCCACTCGGTGAGGAGGGCGACGGCGTAGGGCCGGCGGCCGGGGAGGTAGACGAGGCCGGCGTCGTGCTGGACGGTCGAGATGGAGCCGGTCTTGTGGGCGATGCGGGCCGTTTTGCGGACGTCGCGGGGCAGGCCGGCGGGGATGCCGGCGGTGAACTCCTGGCCGAAGAGGACGTCGAGGCCGAACTGGCGGAGCTCGTCGGGGAGGCCGGCGCCTTGTTCGAGGCCGACGAAGAGGCCGACGAGGCCGTCGGCGGTGGCGGTGTTGAGGATGCCGGCCTCGAAGGCGGCCTCGTCGTCGACGCCGCGGACGACCTCGACGCCGGCGCCGCCCCAGCGGGCGGTGGCCTCGCGGATGGCCTCGACGCCGAGGAGGTCGACGAGGAGGTTGGTGGCGAGGTTGGAGGAGGTCTGGATCATGTGCTCGGCGAGGACGCCGAGGCGCATGGTCCGCCCGCGGCGGGCGTAGACGGCGGCGTTGGCGTCGCGGCCGGCGTCGACGCGGAAGGGGGCGCCGTCGGCGGCGGAGCGGAACCGGTTGCGGACGTGGAGGCGGTCGTCGAGCGCGAGCCGCCCGTCGGCGACGGCCGCCAGCAGGGCGGCGAGCACGCCGACCTTCATGGTGGAGGCGGCGTGGAAGGGGCGGTCGCCGTCGAGGTGGGCGGTGGCGCCGGTCTCCAGGTCGTGGACGGCGACGCCGACGGCCCGGGTGCCGGCGGCCTCGGCGATCTGGCGGATGTCCTGGGCGAGCATGGGGGCGGGCGGGGTCCCGGGGGAAGCGCGCCAGCCGGCGGGCTGTTCCGCCGGGTCTCCGACCTCGGAGAAAGTGCACACGACGGGGCCCGAGCCCCCCCGGGCGTCTCTCCCCTTCGCCTCGGGGGGCACCGCGACGCGGCGCAGCCCGGAGGGGTGTGCCTCTCCCCCGGGTTCATGCAGAGGCCGTCGACCACCCCCTGGCTGCGCCGACGCTTCGCGGTGTCCCCCTCCTCGGATGAGGAGGGGGGACTTCGTAGGCTCCTTCGTTCTCGATCTGCCAGCCTCGGGGTGGAGGCGGGGGGGTCACATGTCGTCCGGGTCGTCGTCGGGGAGGTCGGAGCCTCGGCCGCGGCGGTCGACGATGATGCGGGCGGAGCGGTATTCCTGGGCGAAGGCGGGCTGGCTCGGGGCGAGGCGCTCCACCATGGGGTCCATCTTGTCGACGAGGAGCGTGCGGACGGAGTCGATGCCGGCGGCGATCTCGGCGCGGGCGCGGCTGCGGGAGCCGATGGCGGCCCGGGGCGTGTCGAGGGCGAGGGCGAACTCGTCGTCGGCCGCGTCGAGGGCGTCGACCTCGTCGAGGGTGACGCCGTAGGGGGCGAGCGCGTCGACGTTGTCGCGGGCGAGGGTGACGACGATCTCGGACTGCTCGGCGAGGTCGTCGTCGCCGAGGGCACCGAGATCGCTCTCCGAAACGTCCACCTGGGCGGCGACGTCGGGGCGGCCGGCGTTGGCGGACCACGACTGGAGGGCGGTGGTGAGGCTCCAGACGCGGGTCCGGACCGTCTTCCGGAGGGCGTTCTTGACGGAGGTGACGGCCTTCGTGGGGCGGGCCTGTCGCTTGGCGGCGTCGATGATGGCCGCGATGTCGCAGGCGAGGGCGTCGCGGTAGGTGCCCATGATGGGGACGGCGGCCCAGGCGTCGGCGTGGGTGTCGACGGCCTTGAGCGTGGTCCGGGCCATGCGGAGTTGGGCGTTCTGGCGGTCGTTCATGAGAACGGGGGCTGTGCCGATGGACGGCGGTGAGGAAATGCACCGTCTGGGAGCCAGGCGCCAAAGAGTAGGACACAGGGCCTATATGGCACAAGTTTTTTATCGACACGAGACCCTCCCCTCTCGCCCGACGGCCCTCAGCGATTCTCGGCTCTCCTCCCGCCCCGGACGATGACCATG
Organism: uncultured Rhodothermales bacterium; assembly: GCA_964414235.1. Taxonomy (GTDB): domain Bacteria; phylum Bacteroidota; class Rhodothermia; order Rhodothermales; family Rubricoccaceae; genus Rubrivirga. The sequence goes on from CAYPVZ010000068.1 coordinate 10,327, forward strand.
CCGACGTGCGCAGCGTCCAGAACGGGTCTTCCCGTCTCCAGAACGATGCTCGCAGCGTCCAGAACGACCGTCGCAGCGTCCAGAA
>CAYPVZ010000069.1:0-10372 GCA_964414235.1 uncultured Rhodothermales bacterium
GTCGACGGGAGCATGTAGTTGAGCGCCGAGAAGACGGACTTCTTGATCTCGCCCGCGTAGTTCGTCCCGCCGATGAGGACGAGCCCGCGCCCGAGGTGGAGCAGGACGAAGGTGGACGAGTTGAGTTCGCCGGCCACGTCGCCCGTCGCCTTGAAGTCGCAGAGGTCGAGGACCGTGTAGTCCGGCTCGAAGTCCGCCAGCTCCTCCTCCGTGGCGGGGCGGAGGAACATGTTGGAGGCGAACATCGAGTGCCACGCCTTCTCGGTGATGACGCGGACCTTGACGCGGTAGCGCGGGTCGGCGCCGGCGTAGCAGTCGCGGACGAAGACGTCGCGGCCGGTCGCGTAGCGCTTCATCGCCTCGTGGATGCCGTCGAAGGCCTCCTCTGAGATCGGCCGGTTCGTGCTGCCCCAGGCTACGGCGTCCTCGGACGAGGACTCGCGCACGATGAAGCGGTCGTTGGGCGAGCGGCCCGTGTGCGGGTCCGTCCGCGTCGCCAGCGGGCCGCCGTCGGTCAGGCGCCCTTCGCCGCGGCGGACGGAGAGCTCGACCAGCCGGGCGGGGGGCAGGTTGTAGTAGACCGTCTGCGTTCGGTCGAGGCCGAGGTCGGCAAGGTGGCGGAGGACGGGGACCGGGGCGTTCATCGCGGCGGGGGACGAGGGCTGGAAGCGCTTCCGAGTGAAGGGCAAGACGAACGTCCGCCCACAGGGAAGATACGGGGGGAGCGGAGGGCCTTGATCCGGGCCGGCCGCCAACGCACGTTATCTTCGAGCCCGAACGTTGAGGGGCGGAGCCCCGTAATCTCTATCCAATGCCCCGTTTTCTTCTCATCGGCCTCCTCGGCGTCCTCACGTGGGGCGCTCCCCGCGCCGCCGCCCAGCCGGCGATTCAGGCGCGACTCGACGCCGCCACCTTCCGGTACACGGAGGACGAATCGCTCGTCGAGGTGTACGTGTCGTTCGGCGCGGCTACGCTTCCTTTCGTGGCGGCCGAAGGCGGCTTTCGGGCCGAGGTCCCGGTCCGCTTCCGGCTGGTTCCCGCCTCGGAGGGAGCGCCGAGCGGCGCGACCGCTCCGGCTGCGTTCGACCAGACCATCCCGTTCGCCTATGTCCTGCCCGACACGTCGGCGCTGAACGACAGCCAGGTGTTCGTCGAGCAGGTGCGCATGGCCGCCCGCCCCGGGGTCTACGAACTCGACGTGGCGCTCCAGCCGCCGGGGGGCTCCGAGGTCCGGCTCGCGCGCGACCTCACCGTGCCCGACTACGAAGGCGCCGGGTCGTCTGTCTCGTCCGTCCAACTGGCGACCACCATCCAGCGGGCCGAGGAGGCCGGGCGGTTCGTCAAGAACGGCCTTACGATCCGGCCCAACCCGGACGCCTTCTATGGAGGCGCGGGTGCAGCCGTCCGGTACTACGCGGAGGTCTACGCCCCGCCGTCGGCGACGGACACATACACCCTGCTCACGTTCGTCACCGAGAGCGAGCAGGGCACCGCGCTGCCGGAGCACGAAGAGCGGGCCAGCCGGACCGTCCGCCCGGTCGATGTGGTGGTGGGCCAGCTCGGCGTGGACACGCTGCCCAGTGGCATCTACTACCTCCGGCTGGTCGTGCTCGACGAAGCCAACCAGGCGGTCGCCGAGCAGAGCAAGCGGTTCTACGTGATCAACCCGGACGTGGCGAGGCCGGACGTGGCCGCCAGCGTGCTCGGTCGGGAGGAGATGCTCTTCGCGGCCATGGGCGAAGAGGAACTGGAACTGAACGTGCGCCACGCGCGCGTGATCGCGAGCAACCGGGAAGCCGATCAGATCCGCCAGCTCTCGACGGACGACGAGCGCCGACGCTTCCTCACGACGTTCTGGATCGGGCGGGACGCCGACGGGCTGCCGGGCGTCAACACGTCCTTCCGCCAGTTCTCCGAGCGCATTCCACTGGTCAACGAGCGCTTCGGCGAGATGGGGACGCCGGGATTCGAGACGGACCGAGGTCGGGTGTATCTCAAGTACGGCCCGCCCACCGAGGTCGACCGCCGGCCTTTCGATGCGGACTCGCATCCGTACGAGGTCTGGACCTACGACAACCTCCCGGGCGAGGGCCGCTCGGTCTTCGTGTTCGTCGATCGGTATGACGCCGAGCGGTACGAGCTCGTCCACTCGGACGTGACAGGCGAGGTCTCGCTGCCCAACTGGGAACGGGAGGTGCTCAACTAACCGGCGCGACGTGCTGCTGGCGGCGTGCGTCGCCAGCGGCTCGTTCCGTGGGCGACCCCGCGCCCGTTTCGCGGCCGGAGGGTGGACGGTGCCCGTAGCTTCGGGACCCCCCGGACCTCCTGCCCCATGACCGAACCGTTCACGCGCGTCGACGCGCTCTCCGATCACGTCGGCGACACCGTCACCGTCAACGGGTGGCTCTACAACGCACGCGGATCGAAAGGACTGTGGTTCCTGGAGCTCCGGGACGGCACGGGCATCGTGCAGGTCGTCGTCAACGAGGGTGCCGTCTTGGCCGAGAGCTGGGAGGCCGCGGCGTCGCTGACGCAGGAGAGCGCGTTCCGCGTCGTCGGCGAGGTCCGTGCCGACGAGCGCCAGCGGGGCGGCGTCGAGGTCCAGGCGTCGTCCGTCGAGGTGATCGCGCTCGCCGAGCCGTACCCGATCACGCCCAAGGAGCACGGCATCGACTTCCTCATGGACCGCCGGCACCTCTGGCTCCGCAGCCGGCGCCAGTGGGCGGCCATGCGTGTCCGCAACCGGATCATCACGGCCATCCACGCCTACTTCCAGGGCGAGGGCTTCGTCCAGATGGACGCGCCGATCCTGACCGGCAACGCCGTCGAGGGCACATCGACGCTGTTCGAGATCGACTACTTCGGCGACCCGGCTTACCTCACGCAGAGCGGCCAGCTGCACGGAGAGGCCATGGCGATGGCGCATGGCAAGGTCTACACCTTCGGGCCGACGTTCCGGGCCGAGAAGTCGAAGACCCGGCGGCACCTGACGGAGTTCTGGATGATCGAGCCCGAGATGGCCTTCTACGACCTCGCCATGAACATGGAGGTCGCCGAAGAGCTGCTCGTCGCCATCCTGGAGGCCGTGACGGCTGACTGCCGCGACGAGCTGGAGCTGCTGGGCCGCGATGTCGGAAAGCTGGAGGCGGCGAAGGCCACGCCGTTCCCGCGCCTGAGCTACACCGAGGCCGTCGAGCTCCTCACGAGCGACGCGTCGCAGCTCATGCTCGACGCCGAGATCGAGGGGCTGGAGGACGAGCGGGCGGCCCTCGACGAGGAGCGCGACCGGAACCGCCAGTCGTACGGGCAGGCCAAGAAGCAGGAGAAGCGGCGCATCGACGCGCGTGAGATCGAGATCGCCGGGCGGCTGGCGGAGATCGAGGAGGCCCTCCGCAACCTGCCGCAGTGGAAGGAGAGCGCGGCCAGCTTCGAGTGGGGCAACGACCTCGGCGGCTCGGACGAGACCGTGATCACGCGCCACTTCCAGACGCCGATCCTCGTCCACCGCTACCCGGCCGAGGTCAAGGCGTTCTACATGAAGCGCGACCCCGAGGACGACCGCCTCGCGCTCGGCATGGACGTGCTCGCGCCCGAGGGCTACGGCGAGATCATCGGCGGCGGCGAGCGTGCGACGGACCTCCAGTTCCTCCGCGCCCAGGTCGAGGCGCACGGCCTCCCCGAATCGGCCTTCGACTGGTACTTCGACCTGCGGCGCTACGGGAGCGTCCCGCACGCCGGCTTCGGGCTGGGCCTGGAGCGGACCGTCGCCTGGGTCTGCGGGCTCCCGCACGTCCGCGAGACCGCGCCCTTCCCGCGTCTGCTCGGCCGCCTCCACCCCTGATCGTGATGCGTCTTCCGCTCTTCGCCCTCCTCGTCGTCGCGCTGGCGGCGTCGGCCCTCGCCCAGGACGACGGCTCCTTCGACGGCCGCGTCGTCGTGGTCAGTGGCATGGGCGAGGTCCGTGCGCGCTCCGACCGGGCCGTGCTGCAGGTCGCCTTCGAGACCGAGGGCGAGACGGCGGAGGACGCGCTCCGTCAGCACGAGGACGAGGTCGAACGCGTCCGCCAGTTGCTCACCGACCACGGCGTGCCGGACGACCGGGTCTCGGTCGACCACGCCTCCGTCGCCCCGGCCGGCGCCATGCGCTTCCCTGGCATGGGCGGGGGCGGTGACGAGGGCAGTGGCTACGAGGTCGGCCGCCAGCTCACCGTCGAAGTCGACGACCTCGCGTCCGTCCCGGCCCTCGTGGCGGCCCTCTCGACCGACAGCGAGGACGACGCCCTCACGGTTCAGCGCCGAACGGTCAACGTGGCCTACGTCCTCGCCAATCCCGAGCCGTTTCAGCGCGAGGCGCTCCGCAAGGCCGTCACCGACGCCCGCGCGCGCGCGGAGCTCATCGCCGAGATGGCGAGCGTCACGCTGGGCGAGGTGCTCGACGTGAGCGAGGGAGTCGCAGCGGCTGGCGGCGGCGAGCTCGGCATGTTCGGGGCCATGATGGCCGACGCCATGCGGCAAGAGATGGGCGGCTCCGGCATGGTCGAGCAACGCGTGACGGCGAGCGTCGTCGTGACGTACCGGATTCGCTGATGGGGCCGCGGGTCCCGTACGTGCCGCCGTCCTACCCGCCGGGCGAGATGGCGGCGCGGGCCGAGGCCTTCTTCGAGGAGATGGACTCCCGCCGGTCCGTCCGCGACTTCTCGGAGCGGCCGGTGCCGCGCGCGCTCGTCGAGCGGGCCATCGCGACCGCCAGCACGGCGCCGAGCGGGGCCCACATGCAGCCGTGGATGTTCGTGGCCGTTTCCGATCCGGAGACCAAGCGCCAGATCCGCGAGGCCGCGGAGGCCGAGGAGCGCGCCAGCTACGCGGGCCGGATGTCCGACGAATGGCGAGACGCGCTGGCGCCGCTCGGAACCGACTGGCGCAAGCCGTTCCTGGAGACCGCGCCGTGGCTCGTCGTCCTGTTCGCCCAGCGGACGGGCCTCCGCCCGGACGGCTCCAAGCGGAAGCACTACTACGTCCAGGAGAGCTGTGGCATCGCGGCCGGGCTGTTCATCGCCGCGCTCCACCACATGGGGCTGGCGACGCTCACGCACACACCCTCGCCGATGGGCTTTCTTCGGGAGATCCTAGAACGCCCCGAGAACGAGGCGCCGCTGATCCTCTTCCCGGTCGGCTACCCGGCCGAGGGCGCCAGCGTGCCAAAGCTCCAGCGGAAGGAGCTCGACGAGGTCGTCGTCTGGCGCTGAGCCCGGCGCGGGCTGGCCACGTGGAGGGCGTAGAGCCCGGCGAGGCCGCCGACGAGCTGGAAGGTGACGGTGTCGCCGGGGCGGAGCGTGGCGTCGTCCGAGGAGAAGGGGACGAGGGTCCCGGCGATGCAGCACACAGATCCGGTGCCGCGAGCGGAGTCGAACGAGTGGATCGTGCCGCGAGTCATGGGAGGGGGAGAGGGGGAAGGTGACCGGCCCTACGGGAGTTCGGCGGCCAGGATGCGTTCGGCGACCATCCCGATTGCCGTCGGCGTCAGGCCTCTTTCCCAGCGGCGAGACTTTCAGCTATTCTGTACCCTTCACTGGACCCCGCTACTGCATGTCCCGTCGGCTACTCCCTCTGCTTCTCTTGCTGCCCGCCGTCGCGTTCGCGCAGCCGGCGTCCACGCGGCTCGCCAGCGTGCCGTCCGACGCGCTGGTGCTGCCGGCGCTCGACAACGCCGCGCTGGCGGCCCGCTACGATGCCGCCCGCCGAGCGGCCGACGTGCCGGGGCCGTACCGCTTCGCCGAGCCTGTCGCCACCGACATCCGCGCCGCCAGCCGGCCGGGGTGGGACGAGGCCGCCGACGGCACGCGCGTCTGGCGTCTCGTCGTGTCGTCGCCCGGCGCGTACTCACTCAGCTTCGGGTTCTCGCGGTTCCGTCTGCCCGAGGGCGCTGCGCTCTGGATCTACCCCGAGGGCGGCACGCCCGAGTACCGCGCCTTCACGGCCGCCGACAACGAGACCCACGGTCAGTTCTGGACGCCCATCGTCCCGGGTGACCGTGCCGTGATCGAGCTCGATCTCCCGGCCACCAAGAGCGGCGCCACGGACGACTATGAACTCGTCCTCAGTCAGGTCAACCACGCCTTCCGCACGACGATGCTCACGCAGGGCGAGAAGGCGGCCGCTGGCGCTGCCCGCTCGGGCTCCTGCAACGTCGACGTCGTCTGCCCGGAGGGCAATGGCTACCGCGACATCATCCGCTCGGTCGGAGCCTACACCCTCGGGGGCATCGACTACTGCTCGGGGGCGGCCATCAACAACACGGCCGAGGACGACCGGCCGCTCTTCCTGACGGCCAACCACTGCGAAGTTGGACCGAGCAACGCGGCCAGCGTCGTGGTCTACTGGAACTACCAGAGCCCGACGTGCCGGCCGGCCGGCTCGTCCGCCAGTGGCGGCGCCGGCGGCGGCTCGCGCAGTCAGTTCAACTCGGGCACCATCTCGCTCGGCAACGGCGCCGCCTCGGACTGGTCGATCCTCGAGTTCGACGACCCCATCCTCCCCGAGGCCCAGGTGTTCCTCGCCGGGTGGGACCGCCGCGACCTCGCGCCGGCCTCCGCCATCGCCATCCACCACCCGAGCGTCGAGGAAAAGCGGATCTCGTTCGAGAACGACGCGACCTCGATCACCAGCTACCTCCAGAGCACGGTGTCGGCCACCGCGACCCACATCCGCATCACGGACTGGGATCTCGGGACGACCGAGGGCGGCTCGTCGGGCTCCCCGCTGTTCAACGCGGACAAGCGGATCGTCGGACAGCTCCACGGTGGCTACGCCGCCTGCGGCAACGACGACTCGGACTGGTACGGCCGCCTCTATAGCTCGATGAACGCCGGGCTGGCGGCCATCCTCGACCCTGACAACACGGGCGCCGAGACGCTCGACGGCAAGAACTACGCGCCGGCCGTGTTCGCCTCCGCCACGGCGTCGGCCGACCGCGCGGCCCCAGGCGAGACGATCCACCTCACGTTCACCGTCGGCAACCCGACGGACGACGCGGTCGCGGGGGCAGCGCTGGCGATTCCGCTTCCGGCCGGCCTCGCGGTCACCGGCGACGTCACGGCGTCCTACGGCACCGCCAGCGCGAGCGGCGACGTGGTCACCTGGACCGGAACGCTCACGGCCCTGACCGACCTCGTCGTCGAGTTCGACGTCCTCGTGGAAGAGGAGGCTGCGGATGGCGTGTACGACATCGTGGCGACGACCCAGATCGGAGGTGGAGAGCCGGACCTGACGGCCTCCGTCTCGCTCACGGTCGTCTCGGCCCGGCCAGAGCCGGACTACACCTACGAGGCGACGCCGGCCATGGCGATTCCGGACGGAAGTTGCCCCACATTCGCGACCTCGACGATCGACGTCACCGACGCATTCACGGTCGACCGGGTCAGCGTCGGGGTGGGGATCACCCACCCGTACCGGGGTGACCTCCGCGTCCGACTCACGAGTCCGGGCGGGACGACGGTCGAGCTCATCAACCGGGTCGGTGCGGGCAATTTCGGCAGCAACGCGGACAACCTCGATGTCCTCATCGATGACGCGAGCGCGGCGAGCGCGTTCGCCAGCGGCAACCACACCTTGGGGACGACCTCCTACGAGAACGAGGGCGCTCCAGAGGCCGGCGGGCCCGGCACGAGCGGCGTCGGGGCGCTGGCGTCGTTCCGAGGCGAAGCTGCCCAGGGCACGTGGACGCTCGGCGTGTGTGATGGCGAACGGGAGGACACGGGGACGCTCGACCGCTGGGCGCTCTTCCTCGTCGAGGCCGGCATCGTCGCGGAGGAAGCCGGCCCGACGGCGGGCGTCCTCGCGCTCCGCCAGCTCGGCGAGAACCCGGCGACGCGCCTGGCGCACGTCGAGGTCTCGGTCGGCCATCCGCAGCGCGTCCTCGCCGTCCTCGTCGACGCGACGGGCCGCGAGGTGCGCCGCGTGCTCGATGCCACGGTCGCCGACGCGGTCGACCTGGAGATCCCGACAGCGGGGCTGTCCGCGGGGGCCTACTTCCTCCGCGTGACGGCCGAGGGCGGCGCGCAGACGCTCCCGCTCACCGTCGTCCGGTAGGGCCGATACACGTCCGGCCCGCGATCCTGGTGGACGCGGGCCGGACGATGGGCAGGGGCGCTGGCGCTTCTCGCCAGCGCGGGGCTAGGAAGTTGCGCGGGCGTGGCGGACGCCGTGGGCGGCCACGCCCGCCATCCCGCCGCGCACGACGAACTCGACGGGCTCGCCCTGGGCGAACGCGCGGCCCTCGGCCGTGCGGACGGAGAACGGGATGGCGTTCTCGCCCCGGTGGTGGCGGACATACCCGACGCCGCGGCGGGCGTCGAACTGGGTGACGGTACCCTTGGTCATTGGGAGGGGCATTCAGGCTGTGGAACTGAAAAGGCTACGGGCGAGATCGTCGAGTTGTGACAGAGGGGGAAGGGAGGGTCGGAGAAGGGTTGTCGGAGGCTCGGCGAAGGCACGCCCGACTTGAGTCTTTCGACGCCGCGCCGATATCCCTCGTGCGCATCCTTACCGCCGCGTGTCTTTCGCCACCGTCCCCGCTTCGTCCGCCCGTCCATTCACCGGGGACGAGAACGCCACCGAGATCGGGTCGGCGCTCCACGACCTCGTCGCGGAGATCCTTCCGCTCCGGCGGTGCATCACGGGCGCCGGTCTCCGCCAGACGCTCCTGGCCCTCGGTGAGCACGTTCCGCTCCGCATCTCCGAGGTCGCCAGCGGCACGCCCGTCCTCGACTGGACGGTCCCGAAGGAGTGGCGCGTGAAGGAGGCCTACGTTGCGAAGGCCGACGGCACGCGCGTCGTGGACTGGGACGGCAGCGCGCTCCATCTCGTCCAGTACAGCGTAGCCGCGCGAGACCGAATGCCGCTGTGGGCGCTCCGCTCACACCTCCACACGCTTCCCGAGCAGCCCGACCTCGTTCCCTACAGGACGGCCTACTACGCGCAGACGTGGGGCTTCTGCCTGAGCCAGCGCACGCTCGACGCACTGGCGGCCGACGTCGGCGAGGGAGGCGAACTGGACGTGGTCGTCGACGCGGAGCTGGTGGACGGAAGCCTGACCTACGGGGAGGTCGTCGTGCCGGGCGAGACGGACGACGAGATCCTGCTCTCGGCGCACGCGTGCCACCCGGCGCTCGCCAACGACAACGCGTCGTCGCTGGCCGTCGCGACGGTTCTCGCGCGCCGACTCCTCGATGGGCCGACCCCGCGCCACACAATCCGTGTCCTGTTTGCGCCTGGCACGATCGGCGCCATCACGTGGCTTGATCGCAACCACGCGACCGTCGGCAAGATCCGGCACGGGCTGGTGCTGGCGAACCTCGGCGACCGGGGCGGCTTCACCTACAAGCAGTCGCGGCCCGGCACACTGGGCGGGCTCCAGCCCGTGGACCGCGCCGTGCCGCTGGCGCTGCGCGACCTCGGCCACGCCGTCGAGGTCCGACCGTTCTCGCCCGATGGCTACGACGAGCGCCAGTTCGGCAGCTCCGGCTTCGACCTGCCCGTCGGGCGGCTGACGCGGACGCCGCACGGCGAGTACCCCGAGTACCACACGTCCGGCGACGACCTCGACCTCGTCACGCCCGCCTCGCTGGCGGCGTCCCTGGAGGCGCTCGAAACGATTCTTCGCGTGCTCGACGGCGATGGCATGTATCGGAACACGCAACCCTATGGCGAGCCGCAGCTCGGCCGTCGTGGGCTCTATACGCCGCTCGGAGGCGAGGCCGTCGGGCCGGAGGACCAGCGGGCGTTGCTCTGGGTCCTCAACCTGTCGGACGGCGCGCACTCGCTCGTCGACGTGGCCCAGCGGAGCGGCCTCGCCTTCGCCACCATCCGCCGCGCCGCCGACCGCGCCCTCGACGCCGGCCTCCTCGCCCCCGCCTGACATGCTCGACCCCGACTTCGGCCGCTACGAAGCGTCGCGCGCCCACCAGGCCCGCGCGCACCGCCTCATCCCGGGCGGTGCCCACACCTACGCCAAGGGCGACGACCAGATGCCCGAGTGGATGCCCGTCGTCATCGACCGCGGCGAGGGCGCCCACGTGTGGGACCTCGACGGCAACCGCTACATCGAGTACGGCCAGGGGCTGCGGGCCGTCACGCTCGGCCACGCCGAGCCGCGCGTGAACGCCGCCGCCGCCACTTGGCTGGCGCGCGGCACCAACTTCACGCGCCCGGCTCGCGTCGAGCTCGATGCCGCCGAGGCCTTCCTCGGCCTCATCGACGCCGACTGCGTCAAGTTCACCAAGGACGGCTCGTCGGCCACGACGGCCGCCGTCAAGCTGGCGCGCGCCGCGACCGGGCGCGACGTCGACGCCATCTGCGCGGACCACCCGTTCCT
>CAYPVZ010000070.1:0-10360 GCA_964414235.1 uncultured Rhodothermales bacterium
GAGCGAGTAGGGCTGGCCGAAGATCTTGATCTCCGGGCGCCGCTCCACGATCCGCCGGCCCAGCGTGTGCTCGGCCTGGTAGCCCACGATGAGGACCGTGTTCTTCGGGTCCTCGACCGTGTTCTTGAGGTGGTGGAGGATCCGGCCGGCCTCGGCCATGCCCGATGCCGAGATCACCACGAACGGGACCTTCAGCCCGTTCAGCTCCTTGGAGCGCTTCGCCTCGCGGACGTACTCCAGCCGCTCGAAGCCGAACGGGTTGGGGTCCGTGAGCATGTAGTCCAGCAGGTCGCGGTCGTAGCACTCGGGGTGCGTCTGGAAGACGGCCGTCGCGTTGACCGCCAGCGGGCTGTCGACGAAGACCGGGATGCGGGGAATCCGCTCCTCGTTCCAGAGCTGGTCGAGGTTGTGGACGAGCTCCTGCGTCCGCCCGACGGCGAAGGCGGGGATGACGACGCGCCCGCCCTTCGAAGCCGTCTCGGTGATGATCGTCGCCAGTCGGTCCTTCGCGCGGTCGACGGGCTCGTGGACCTTGCCGCCGTAGGTGCTCTCCGAGATCAGCCAGTCGACGGGCGGCAGCGGCTCGGGGTCGCGGAGGATGGGCCGGCCGGGGTTGCCGAGGTCGCCGGTGAAGCCGAGGCGCTTGCCGCCGGGCAGGTCGAGCGTCATCGTGGCCGAGCCCAGGATGTGGCCGGCGTCGCGGTAGGTGACGGGCACGCCGCCCGGCACCTTGAACGTCGTGTTGTACGGCACGCCGTGGAAGCACGACATGATGCCCTCGGCGTCGTCCATGTCGTAGAGCGGCTTGACGGCCGGCTGGCCCTTCTTCCGGATCTTCCGGTTGAAGAAGTCGGCGTCGGACTCCTGGATGTGCGCGCTGTCGCGGAGCATGATCGCGCAGAGGTCGACCGTCGCGTGCGTCGCGTAGACGGTCCCGCGGAAGCCGTCGCGCCAGAGCTTCGGGAGCAGGCCCGCGTGGTCGATGTGCGCGTGCGAGAGGAGAACCGCGTCGACCGACTCGGGCGGGCAGGGCCACTCGGTGTTGAGCGTCTTCGCCAGCTCGCGGCGGCCCTGGAAGAGGCCGCAGTCGAGGAAGAGGCGCGTGCCGTCGTCCAGTTCGAGGAAATGGAGGGAGCCGGTGACGGTCTGGGCAGCGCCCCAGAAGGTGAGGGTCATGACGGGCCGGGAGAGGTGCGGCGCCTCGTACCGGGCACAGCCGCATCGGCTCCGGCCGGCGCTAGGTTGGCGTCTCTCCCTGCCGCCGATGCCCCGTCTCCTCGCCCTCGCCGCGCTGGCGGCGCTCGTCGCCAGCGCGGCGGCGCAGACGAGCTACGTGCCGCCCCGGGGGGCGTGGGAGCGCCGCGATCCGCGCGCCGTCGCCCTCGACCCGCTCCACCTGGACGAGGCCATCGCCTACGCGCAGACCCACGAGAGCAAGGCCCCGCGCGCCCTCCTGCTCGTGCCCGCCCGAGGCTGCGGGCGAGAGCCCTGTGGCGCCGCCGGCGGCCCGTTTCGGACACGGGGGCCGCAGACCGGCGTCATCCTGCGCCATGGCTACCTCGTCGCTGAGTGGGGCGAGCCGAAGCGCGTCGACCCCACGTTCGGCGTCGTCGAGAGTGTCCTCTCGACCGTCGCCGCGCTGGCGGTCGCGGACGAGCGGATCGACCTCGGCGAAGAGGTCTGGCGCTCGCAGGCGCCGGTCACCGTCCTCGGCGACGGCGGGCCCGACGCGGACCCGGCCGCGTTCTCAACCCTCGACCTCTTCCCGGGCGCGCACAACCGGGCCATCACCTGGGACCACCTGCTCCGCCAGACGAGCGCGTGGCGCGGCGCGCTCTGGGGCACGATCAACCGCGACGCGGACGCGGGGCTCGACACGACGCGCGCGGCGCCGGGGACGGACTGGGAGGCCAGCGACACGCGCGCCGACGTGCTCGCGCTCGCGCTCCTCAACGTCTGGCGGCGCCCACTGCCCGCCGTCCTCCGCGAGCGCGTGATGGACCCCATCGGCGCCTCCCCGACGTGGCGCTGGCACGGCTACCACAACTCCTGGGTCCTCCTCGACGGGCTGGCGGTCGAGTCCGTCAGCAGAGGGACGCGCGGGGGCGGCGGGCTGTGGATCTCGGCCTACGACCAGGCCCGGTTCGGGCTGCTCACGCTGCGCCGCGGCCGGTGGGGCGACCGGCGGGTCGTCCCCGACGCCTGGTTCGACACGGCCCTCACGCCGACGCCGGCCAACCCGGGCTACGGCATCATGAACTACGCCCTGAACGCCGGCCGCAAGCGGTTCCCCGGCGCGCCGCCGTCGGCCTACGCCCATATCGGCGCCGGCCCCGACCTGATCTACGTCGACCCGCTGCACGACCTCGTCATCGTCGCGCGGTGGATCGACGCCGACGCGATCGACGGTCTCATCCAGCGCGTCCTCTCCGCCCTCACCGAGTGACCCCGATGCCCCGCCTTCTGACTGCGTCGACCTTCCGGTTCGCCCTCGCCGCGCTGGCGGCGCTCGTCGCCAGCGCCGCGTCCGCCCAGACGGCTCTGCTCCTCCGCCCGGACCGCGTCTTCGACGGCGAGACGATGCACGACGGCTGGGCCGTCCTCGTCCGCGCCGACACCATCGCGGCCGCAGGGCCGGCCGACCGGATCGCCGCCGGCGACGCTCGCGTGGTCGACCTCGCCGGCACGACGCTGTTGCCCGGCTTCATCGAGGGGCACAGCCACCTCCTGCTTCACCCGTACGACGAGGCCTCGTGGACCGACCAGGTGCTTCACGAGTCGGTGGCCGAGCGCGTCGCGCGGGGCGTGGCGCACGCTGCGGCCACCCTTCGCGCGGGCTGGACCACCACGCGCGACCTCGGAAGCGAGGGCGCCGGCTACGCCGACGTCGGTCTCCGCGACGCCATCCGCAAGGGCGTCGTGCCCGGCCCGCGGCTCCTCGTCGCCGGCCCCGCGCTCGTCGCCACGGGCTCGTACGGGCCCAAGGGCTTCCGCCCGGACATGGAGGTGCCGCTGGGCGCCGAGGAGGCCGACGGCGCCGACCTCGTCCGCGCGGCGCGCGACCAGATCGGCCACGGCATCGACTGGGGCAAGGTCTACGCCGACTACCGCTGGGGGCCGCACGGCGAGGCGCTGGCGACGTTCTCAGAGGACGAGCTCCGGAGCGTCGTCGAGACCGCGGCCTCCGCCGGGCGCGACGTGGCGGCGCACGCGTCCACGGCCGAGGGCATGATGCGCGCCGTCCGCGCCGGCGTCCGGACCATCGAGCACGGCGACGGCGGGACGCCCGAGGTCTGGGCCGAGATGGTCCGGCGCGGCACGTGGCTCTGCCCCACGCTGGCGGCCGGCGACGCGATCGCGCACTACGGCGGCTGGGACGGCTCGGAGCCCGCGCCCGCGCGCATCGTCGCCAAGCGCCGCCAGTTCGCCGAGGCGCTGGCGGCCGGCGTGCCCATGTGCGTTGGGAGCGATGTCGGCGTGTTCACGCACGGCACGCAGGCGCGCGAGATGGAGCTGATGGTCGATTACGGAATGCCGGCGCTCGACGTGCTCCGCGCCGCCACCAGCGGCAACGCCCGGATGCTCCGGCTGGAGGACGAGATCGGGTCGATTCGCCCCGGCCTCCAGGCCGACCTCGTCGCCGTCGAGGGCGATCCCGTGGCCGACATCCGCGCGACCCGGGCCGTCCGCCTCGTCGTCCAGGCCGGCCGCCTCGTCGAGTAGCCCTGCGCTGGCGCGGCCCGCCAGCGCCGAGGCCGAGCACTCGGACACGTCACCGGTAGCGCCACGTCTGGGTTCAATCGCCCTCCGTACCTGTTCAAGCGGCTCCCCGACGGGTTCAAGCGGCTCCCCGACGGGTTCAAGCGGCTCCCCGACGGGTTCAACGAGCGTCCCCACCACTTCAAGGCGTTCCACCACGGGTTCAAGAGGCCCGACTACGGGTTCGACCGCGTGGCGGACGAGTGCTGCTGCTCCCGTACCGCCGGTGGACAGGAGGCTCCCCTTTAGAGCAGGCCGATCTCGCGCGCGGCCGCCGCCAGCGCCTCGCGCTGCTCCTCGGTCAGCGAGCGCGGAACGGTCACCTGGACCTCCACGAACAGGTCGCCGTGGCGCGTCGACGTCTCGACGCCCTGCCCGCGCAACCGGAGCCGCTCGCCAGGCTGCGTGCCGGGCGGGATGTGGACCTTGATCGTCTGCCCGTAGGCGTTCGTGATCGATCGCGTCGTGCCGAGCATGGCCTCGATGGCCGAGACGATCTCGACCACGTGCAGGTTGTCGCCTTCGCGCCGGAAGCGCGCCACCGGGTCGACGCGGAACGTGACGTAGAGATCGCCGCGCTGGCCGCCCGCGCCGGCCTTGCCTCGTCCGCGCACACGAACCTTGAGGCCGGACCGGACGCCCTTCGGGACGGTCAGGCGGACCGTCTCGCCGGTCGCCATCCGCACCTCGGTCGTGCCACCGCGGAGGGCCTGGTCGAACGTCAGCCGGACCTGGGCCTCGATGTCCGCACCTCGGTCGCCCGCCGCGGCCTCATCGCCGAAGAAGAGCGAGACGAGCGGGTCGAACCCGTCGACCATGCCGAACGGCGACGTCCGGCCGGTCGCCGGGCGTGCGATGCCGTCGAGGCCGCCGAACGGGTCGCGGCGGGCGTCGTCGTAGGCCTGGCGGAGGCCGGGGTCGGAGAGCACGTGGTAGGCCTTTTGAACGGTCTTGAACCGCTCCTCCGCGCCGGGGTCGCCCGGGTTGCGGTCGGGGTGGGACTCGCGGGCCAGCGACCGGTATGCCCGCTTGATCGCATCCGCGGTCGCGGACTCGGCGACTCCGAGCAGGAGATAGTAGTCGGTAACTTCGGCCATCGGAAGGAGGAGCGGTGGGCCGGGATCGGCTCGGCGCGCATCGCACCGAGACGCCGGACACCCCGTCAGGGATTCCCCGGTACAGACACCGTGCCACATCTCCACGCCACGACGTGATGACAGCCCGCCCCATCCGAACGCTCCTCGTGGCCAACCGGGGCGAGATCGCCGTCCGCGTCATCCGGACCTGCCGCGAGCGCGGCATCCGCACCGTGGCCGTCTACTCCGAGGCCGACCGAAACGCCCTCCACGTGCGACTGGCGGACCATGCGGTCGCCATCGGCCCGGCGCCGTCGTCGGAGTCGTACCTCGTGGCCGAGGCCGTGCTCGAGGCCGCTCGCCAGTCGGGCGCCGACGCGATCCACCCGGGGTATGGCTTTCTGTCAGAGAACGCGGCGTTCGCCCAGGCCTGCGAGGCGGCCGGCATCACGTTCGTCGGCCCGCCGCCGGCCGCGATCCACGCGATGGGCGACAAGACGGAGGCGCGCAAGCTGATGGCCGAGGCGGGCGTCCCGATGGCTCCGGGCACGCCCGACGCCATCGAGGACGCGGCGGAGGCCGAGCGCGTCGCGGGCGAGATCGGCTACCCGGTGCTGGTGAAGGCGGCGGCGGGCGGCGGCGGCAAGGGGATGCGCGTCGTCGAGCGCGCGGAGGACTTCGCGGGCTCGTTCGAGCGGGCGCGGAGCGAGGCCCGGTCGGCCTTCGGCGACGGGCGCGTCTACATCGAGAAGTACCTCGTGGGGCCGCGGCACGTCGAAATCCAGGTGCTGGCGGACGGGCACGGCACCGTCGTCCACCTGTTCGAGCGCGAGTGCTCGATCCAGCGGCGCCACCAGAAGGTGATCGAGGAGGCGCCGTCGGCGGTCCTCACGCCGGAGCTGCGCGCGGCCATGGGCGAGGCCGCCGTGCAGGCCGCGAAGGCGTGCGACTACGTCGGCGCGGGCACGGTCGAGTTCCTCCTGGACGCGAACCGCGACTTCTACTTCCTGGAGATGAACACGCGGCTCCAGGTGGAGCACCCGGTGACGGAGCTGATCACGGGCCTCGACCTCGTGGCCGAGCAGATCCGCATCGCCGAGGGCGAGGCGCTCGGCTACGACCAGGACGACCTTACGATCTGGGGCCACGCCGTCGAGTGCCGCGTCTACGCCGAGGACGTGCCGGCCGGCTTCCTGCCCGCGCCCGGCCCGCTCCTGCGCCATCGCCCCGCCAGCGGCCCGGGCGTCCGCGTCGATGCCGGCGTCGAAGAGGGCGATGAGGTCCCGGTCTACTACGACCCGATGATCGCCAAGCTCTGCACGTGGGGCCGGACGCGCGAGGAGGCCATCCGCCGAATGGACCGCGCCCTCGCCGAGTATGACATCGCGGGCGTCCGGACGACGATCCCGTTCTGCCGCTTCGTCATGACCCATCCCGCCTTTGTGTCGGGCGCCTTCGACACCGGCTTCGTTTCGACCCACTTCGACCCTGCCGCGCTGGCGCCCTCCGAGGACGCCCAGCGGACGGCGCTGCTCGCCGCCGGCCTCGCCCGTCTGGACGCGGCGCCCGCGGCCACCGGGAACGGGGCGGCGCCCGCGTCGGTGCCAGAGACTAGCCGGTGGGCCCGCCGGCGCATCGCCTGACCCTATGTCGCTCACGACCTCCCAACTCGCCGACGTCCGCCAGCGGTTCGTCTCGTTCCTCCGAGACCGGGGCCAGCGGCGGACGCCCGAGCGGCTGGCGATCCTCGACGCGCTCTACGCGACGTCCGACCACGTCGACGCCGACACCTTATACATGCGGCTCCGCAACGACGGAGTGAGCGTGAGCCGGGCGACGGTCTACAACACGCTCGACCTGCTCATCGAGTGCGACCTCGCCGTCCGCCACCAGTTCGGCCAGCAGCAGGCCAAGTACGAGCGGGCCTACGCCTACTGGCAGCACGACCATCTCATCTGCGTCGACTGCGGCGAGATCCTGGAGTTCTGCGACCCGCGCCTCCAGGAGATCCAGGAGACCGTGGCCGACATCTACGGCTTCGACGTGGCCCGCCACGCGCTGACGGTCTACGGCCACTGCCGCCGCGACGCCTGCCCCAACAAACCCGAGCCTGCCGAGGCATGACCCTCACCGTCGTCGACGCCTTCGCCGAGCGTCCGTTCGAAGGCAACCCGGCCGCCGTTTGCCTGCTGGAAGCTCCCGCGCCCGAGGCGTGGATGCGCGGCCTCGCGGCTGAGATGAACCTCTCCGAGACCGCCTTTCTCACGCCGGCCGCCGATGGCGCCTTCACTCTGCGCTGGCTCACGCCGACGGTCGAGGTCGACCTCTGCGGCCACGCGACGCTCGCCAGCGCGCACGCCCTGTTCGAGTCCGGCCGGCTGGCGGAGGAAGAGGAGGCTCGGTTCGACACGCGGAGCGGGCGTCTCACGGTCCGCCGAACGGGGAAGGCCACCTATGCGATGGACTTCCCGGCGACGCCGCCCGCCGAGGCGCCGCCTCCCGACGGCTTCGCCACGGCCTTCGGCGCCGAGCCGGTCTGGGCGGGGCGGAGCCGGTTCGACGTGTTCGCCGTCCTCGGGAGCGAGGCGGACGTGCGCGGGCTCGACCCGGCCCCGAGCGCCGTCGCCAGTCTCGGCGCGCGCGGCGTGATCGTCACGGCTCGTGCCGACGACGGATCGCCGTACGACGTGGTCTCGCGCTTCTTTGCGCCGGGGTCGGGCGTGCCAGAGGATCCGGTGACGGGCTCGGCGCACTGCGCCATCGGCCCGTACTGGGCCCGCCAGCTGGGCACGGACGAGGTCCGCTGCTACCAGGCCTCTGCGCGCGGCGGCCACCTCGGCGTCCGTGTCGCTGGCGACCGGGTGGAGCTGGCGGGCCGCGCGGTGACTGTCTACCGCGCCGAACTGGCGGACGCGGCCATGCCTTCCGAAACGGCCCATGCCTAAGCGCGTCCTCCTCACGCCCGAGCGCGTCCGGCGCACTGTGACGCGCCTTGCCTACGAGGTCATCGAGCGCAACCGCGGCGTCGATGGGCTCCTCGTGTTCGGCCTCAAGACGCGCGGCGCTGCCCTCGCCGACCGGCTGGCGGATGCGCTCGAAGAGGCCGCCGGCCAGCCGGTCGAGCGTCACGCCCTCAGCATCGCCGGCTTCCGCGACGATCGGGACGGCGAGCGCCTCTCGCTGTCCGACGACGCCCCCAGCGCCGAAGGCCGCAACGTCCTCCTCGTCGACGACGTTCTCTTTACGGGGCGGACTGCCCGCGCCGCTCTTGATGCGGTCCTCCAGTACGGCCGTCCCCGCACGATCCAACTGGCAGTCCTCGTCGACCGCGGCCACCGTGAGGTCCCCGTCCACCCTGACTTCGTCGGCAGGACGATTCCGACCAAGCACGACGAGCACATCGCCGTGGACCCGAGCGAGCCGGCGGTCTATCTGGAGGACTGAGCCCGGGACGTTCGAGCGCCGGGCCTCTTCCCGGTCTCGCTCCACTCGATCGCGGTTCGCCCTTGGCGGGCGCCAGCTTCGCTGCTGCCTCAATTGAGACCGCCCGCTGGCGGTCATCGCCAGCGGGACGCTCAGTCCTCGGTGCCGGTGTAGATCCGCACCTCCTGGCCGGGATTGAGGGACTCGCCCCGCTCAGGCTGCTGACGCGTCACAGTCCCGCTCGTGGTGCGCGGTGAGTCGACCCAGAGCTCGGCGGCGCGAATGCGTTCGCGTGCGTCCTCGGCCGAGAGGCCGACCACATTGGGCACGGTCACCGTTCGGCGGCTGTCGACGCCCGGGCTGATCCAGAGCGTCACGCGCGTCCCGACGGGCACCCGCGTCTCGGCCGCTGGTGCCTGCCGCGTTACCGTGTTCTCGTACGGAGTCCGCAGGGTGTCCGTCTCGACACGGTCCACGACGAGCCCGCGGTCGCCGATGTCTTCGCGTGCCTTGCCCTCCGAGAGCGAGGCCACGTCTGGCACAACGGCCAGCTCCTTCGGGCTGACGTTGACGTAGTAGTAGATGCGGCGGCCGGGCTTGACCTCCGTACCAGCCGAGGGGCTCTGGTCCACGACCACGTCGGCCGGCACGTTGGGATTGTAAGGCTGCTCCTCGTACTGCCCCGCCAGACCCGCCAAGAGGAGTCGGCTCTCTGCGTCGTCCGGCGAGAGGTCGCGCACGTTGGGGACCGTCACCGTCGCATCGTGCCGCGTCCAGATCGGCATGACAGCGAAGTTGAACAGGAGGGCGAAGACCACGAGGCCGGCCGCGATGGAGGCGAGGCCGATCCAGAAAGCCCGGTCGTGGATGAGCGCGCGGATGCCGTTGTCGGAGCGTGCCATATATAGAGGTGAGGGCGCCCGGACCCTCCCGGCGCGCACCTCGAAGATACTCGGCGCCCGCAGAGCACCGGCCTCACATCCTGCTCACCTCCTCTCCATCGCCTGTCCATAGACACCCGCCGAAAGGGTGCCTATCATGGGCTCGCTGCCGGGGGGGATGTCGACCGCGACACTCCGCCAGCCGCTCTGTTCTACACCGGATGATTGGATCGGACCGCGCGCTTCGACGCCGGGGCGAAGGGTTTATGAACCCGGCCCCGCGCCTTGCACACGGCTCCCGACTCCTCGTAGCATAGGATCCCTCGCAAGAGGGCAGGGGCTTCGCCGCCGGTAAACGCCGGCACTCGGACCGAAAGAGAAGAGAAAACGAAGCGCTTGCATTCCCCGCTACGGATTCCGTAGTTTGGCAGGACGCCCCGGGGTCAAAGCTGGTTCTTCCAGCCCCGCCCCGTGGCACCGTTCCTTGAGAGATTGGAAGCATAGCGAGCCCTCGTCGGCCGCTCTCCGCTGGCTCTGCCAGTTGGAAGCGGACAGACGAGAAGTCACAACTCGGAGCACTTCGGTGCTCCAAACAAACAAGCTCAACAGCAGGTCGCGGCCGAGAGGTCGCGACAACTCGATCCCTGATTCAGAGCCCTTGGGCTCTTACAGGAGATCAACCTCTCTACTACGGAGAGTTTGATCCTGGCTCAGGACGAACGCTGGCGGCGGGCTTAACACATGCAAGTCGAACGAGAACCTGGGGCTTGCCTCAGGGGAGAGTGGCGCACGGGTGAGTAACGCGTAGGCAATCTGCCCTCAGCTGGGGAACAACCACGGGAAACCGTGGCTAATACCACATAATGTCGAAGAACCGCATGGCTCTTCGATCAAAGCTCAGGCGGCTGGGGATGAGCCTGCGTCGGATTAGCTAGTTGGTGAGGTAATAGCTCACCAAGGCGACGATCCGTAGCGGGTCTGAGAGGATGATCCGCCACACTGGCACTGAGACACGGGCCAGACTCCTACGGGAGGCAGCAGTGAGGAATATTGCGCAATGGACGAAAGTCTGACGCAGCCACGCCGCGTGCAGGAAGACACCCCTCTGGGGCGTAAACTGCTTTTGTACGAGAAGAACACCTCTTTCTGAGAGGTCTGACGGTATCGTACGAATAAGGACCGGCTAACTCCGTGCCAGCAGCCGCGGTAATACGGAGGGTC
>CAYPVZ010000071.1:0-10304 GCA_964414235.1 uncultured Rhodothermales bacterium
GCGCCCTCGCTACGCCCGACGATCTCTGCTCGCGCCTCGCCCACTGGCGAGCCCGCCCGAGCCTCGTCCCGACGAGCGGCGCCTCCTCCGCGACATGAGGCTTCTCTTCGCCCTCGTGGTCCTCTGGGCCGCGCTCGCTCCTGGCTCGCACGCTTCGCCCGTCGAGCCCGCCCTCGCGCCCGGCAAGATCACGGGGCGGATCACAGACGCCGTGACTGGCGAAGGCTTCCCAGCCGCTACCGTCCGCCTCGAAGGCACGAGCCAGGGCGCGGCGGCCGACATCGACGGCTACTACACGATCCTCAACGTCCGGCCCGGCACGTACACGGTGGTGGCCTCGATGGTCGGGTTCAAAACCATCCGGGTCGAGGGCGTCCTCGTCGAGTCCGACCGGACGACGACGCTGGACTTCGAGCTGGAGGAGGAGATCGTCGAGGGCGAGGAGGTCGTCGTGCAGGCCCGCCGCGATCTGATCGAGACGGACCGGACGACCTCGGCCTCGTACATCAACGCCGAGGAGATCCAGAGCCTGCCGGTCCAGGAGGTCAGCGACCTGCTCCAGCTGCAGGCCGGCGTCGCCTACGACGCGGGCGGGCGGCTCCACCTCCGCGGCGGCCGTGCGGGCGAGGTGGCCTACCTTGTCGACGGCATCCCGGTCTCGGACCAGTTCCGCGGTGGCAGCAAGGTCGAGATCGAGAACACCTGGATCCAGGAGCTCCAGGTCATCTCGGGCACGTTCAACGCCGAGTACGGGCAGGCCCAGTCCGGCGTGATCAACGTGGTCACCCGGGCAGGCGGCCTCACGTCGTACTCCGGCAGCGTCTCGGGCTTTCTCGGCAGCTATGCCACGCCGCGCGACGATCTGTACATGGGCATCGGCGGGCCGAGCGTGGATCAGGTGAATGCCGAGCTCAACCTGAACGGGCCGCTCCGGATTCTTCCGTCGAGCTCGTTCCTCGTCAGCGGCCGGTACTACTCGACGGACGGCTGGCTCTACGGCCAGCGCCGGATCCGGGTCGAGGACACCGTCCCGATCCAGCAGTACATCCAGGAGGCCCAGCGGAACGCGACCGACACCGAGAACCTCGTCGGCATCGCGATCCCGGACTCGCTGATGACGGGCGACGGTGCCTACGTGCCGATGAACCCAAGCACGAAGCTCTCGCTCCACGGCAACTTCGCGCTCCAGCCGTTCGACGGCTTCCAGCTGGGCTACTCCGTGTTCGTCACGGACGAGGAGCGGCAGAGCTACCAGGACAGCCGGCGCTACGCCCCGGACGGCCGGCCGACCATCTACGAGACCGGCGTTAACCACATCCTCTCGGGCACGCACGTCCTCTCGCCGACGACGTTCTACCGCATCGGCGCGTCGTACCAGACGAACGTCCGGTCGAGCTACCTCTCGGACGACCCGCTCGACGCGCTCTTCCAGGGCGCGGCGTACTCGACCGACGGCTTCGCCTTCGGCGGGACGAGCAACGGCTACTCGCGCTCGGAGCAGGCGACGATGCTCGGCAAGCTGGACCTGACGAGCCAGGTCAACCGGACGAACCTGGTCCAGACCGGGGTCGAGGCCCAGTTCCACCGCGTGAGCCTGGAGGAGCGGACGACGGTCTCGGATGGGCCGGTCTATGAGACGCCCGAGCTCCGCGTGCCGGACCTCAACACGGCGCTCAACAACGCCTACACGCAGCGGCCCTTCTCGCTGGCGGCCTACCTCCAGGACAAGCTGGAGATCGACGAGATCATCCTCAACGCTGGCCTCCGCTTCGACTACTGGAACCCGAACGCCGACGTCCCGACGGACCTGGAGGCGACGACGGACCCCGACGACGGCATCCGCCTCGACACCGACGTCGAGCCGGCCGGGATCAGCGCCCAGCTCAGCCCGCGCCTCGGGCTGGCGTTCCCCATCTCCAGCAGCGGCGTCCTCCACGTCTCGTACGGCCACTTCTTCCAGGTCCCCCGCTTCTCCTACATCTACGACAACTCGGAATTCGAGGTCGAGCTGGGCGATCTGGAGACGATCATGGGCAATGCCAACCTGAAGCCCGAGCGGACGGTCGCCTACGAGATCGGCCTCCAGCAAGGGGTCACGGCCGACTGGAAGGTGGAGCTGACGGTCTACTACAAGGACATCCGCAACCTGCTCGGCCAGGAGATCATCACGACGCGCGACACGAAGGTCTACGCGCGCTACGTGAACCGTGACTACGGCAACACGAAGGGCGTCACCTTCTCGCTGATCCGCCAGTTCCAGGACCGCTTCGGGTTCACGGTCGACTACACGTACCAGGTGGCGCGCGGCAACGCCTCGGACCCGAATTCGGTCTTCTACAACAACCAGACGCAGCCGCCGATCGAGCCCGAGAAGCAGGTGCTGCCGCTGGACTGGGACCAGCGCCACGCGCTCAACGGGACGGTCATCCTCGGCGACCCGCGCGACTGGACCGTCAGCTTCATCGGCCGCTTCCACACGGGCCAGCCCTACACACCGTCGAACCCGGGCAGCCAGCTCAGCCGCCAGTTCCAGAACAGCGAGCGCGAGCCGGTCACCTTCAGCCTCGACCTGAACTTCGCCAAGACGCTCCACTTCGGCGGGCAGTCGGCCCGGTTCTTCGTGCGCGGGTACAACCTGCTCGACCGGCTCAACGCGCAGTCGGTCTACAGCAGCACGGGCACGCCCTTCCATCCGTACCGGACCGTCGGCGAGACGGAGGTGCTGCTCCAGAACCCCAACTTCACGATCGACGAGATCGACCGCCGACCGGACTTCTTCCAGGCCCCCCGCCGGATCGTGGCGGGCATGACCCTGGAGTTTTGATCGGCCCGCGCCTCGCCCATCCGGCCCTGCCCGGGTCCGCCCCGACACCGTTGATGCTGACGTCTCTTCGCCTCTCGCTCCTCGTCGTGCTCGCCGGCCTGCTGGCGGCGCCCGCCAGCGCGCAGCGCCGCCCCGACGGCGGCCGCGAGTACCGCCGCACCGGCATCCACGACGGCAACCTCGTCTATACCCGGTTCGCCAACTTCGGCAACCTCGGCTCGCGCTCCGAGCCGCCCAAGATGGAGTGGCCCAAGGGCTCCGGCACGTGGTACGGCTTCGAGTTCGTCATGATGGCCGGGGCCGAGGTCGTGGATGCCCGAGGCCGGACGGTCCAGATCGTGTCCGAGAACTACACGAACCCGGGCTCCTTCGACATCAGCCCGGACGGGACGCACACGTACGGCTGGGAGCCGCTCGCGGGCTACTTCAACCCGGGGCCGGCCAACAGCCTCAACTACCCGGCCATGAGCCACATGGAGGACACGTGGCCGGCCCACTGGCCCCACGACTACCCGGGCGACGAGGGCGAGCGCGACGGCCGCTGGAACGGTGAGTTCGGCGCCTACACGCGGGCCGACCAGGAGAGCTACTACGTCATGGACGACCGCAACAACGACGAGTACCCGTACTACCCGTTCACGGGCAGCGCGGCGGACTCGACGAACCTGCGCGGCCTCGGGCTCGAAGTCGCCGTGCGCGGCTACCAGTGGGTCAACGTCCAGGCCGAGGACATCCTCATCTGCCGCTACGACATCCGGAACGTCTCCGACAAGGACCTGGAGAAGGTCGTCTTCGGCATGTACGTCGACCCCGCCATCGGCGGCGAGGGCGACTCGGTGGATGACCTCGCCGACTTCCAGAGCGAGGACGACATCACCTACATGTGGGACCGCGACGGGCTTGACAACCGGGGCCGCCCGGGCGTCGGCTACTTCGGGTTCGCCTTCCTCGAGAGCCCCG
Source organism: uncultured Rhodothermales bacterium (assembly GCA_964414235.1). Classification (GTDB taxonomy): domain Bacteria; phylum Bacteroidota; class Rhodothermia; order Rhodothermales; family Rubricoccaceae; genus Rubrivirga. Next base: position 3,785 of record CAYPVZ010000071.1, read on the forward strand.
GCGAGCCGCTCGACGGCATCGACAACAACGAGAACGGCGTCACTGACGAGAACCAGGACGACGACCGCGGCACTCACATCACGGGCCAGAGCGCCATCCTCGCCTACGTCCTCGCCAACTACGACTTCGAGGCGTTCGAGACCACGTCCGGCCGGATCGAGACGCTCCCGGCCTACGTCGCCGGCGACTGGTGGACGGGCGACGAGGACCTCGACTGGGTCGCTTTCAACGACGCCAACGGCAACGGCACCCGCGACGGCGACGAGGAGCTCCGCGACGACATCGGCTCGGACGGCATCGGGCCGCTCGACGAGAACTACCCCGGGCCGGACTCCGACGGCACGGAGGGCAACGGCCAGCCCGACCAGGGCGAGCCCAACTTCGGCAAGACCGACAACAACGAGTCCGACCAGATCGGCCTGACCAGCTTTCTGCTCCGTAACGCCGGCAACGTCTCGGACGACGCCCGGACCTGGAGCGAGATGGAGCCGGGCCGCTTCGGCGGCGAGATGCCCAGTAACGTCGCCTTCATCTATGGCTCGGGCTACTTCTCGCTGCCCGTCGGCGAGACGCGGAAGTTTGCCATCGCGACCGTCTTCGGGCGCGACTACGACGACATCATCCGCAACAAGCGGACGATGCAGCGGATCTACGACGCCGACTACTCCTTCGCCAAGCCGCCGAACAAGCCCGAGCTGACGGCCGTCGCCGGGGACGGCCAGGTCATCCTCCGCTGGGACGACTTGGCCGAGATCTCGCGCGATCCGATCTACGGACGCGACTTCGAGGGGTACCTGATCTACCGGTCGACGGACCCGTCGTTCAACTCGATCAAGACGATCACCGACGCCTACGGCAACCCGATTCTCTGGGAGCCCATCGCCCAGTTCGACCGCGCCGACGGGCTGGCGGGGCCGCACCCGGTCCAGATCGGCGAGACCGGCGCCGTCTACAACACGGGCACCGACAGCGGTCTCCAGTACTTCTACGTCGACAAGGGCCTCGACAACGGCCGGCGCTACTACTACGCCGTCGTGTCCTACGACACGGGCTACGACGACGACTTCTTCGAGCGCGGCATCTCCGAGCGCGACCAGCTGGTGCCCATCGCGCCCAGCGAGAGCTCGAAGATCATCCAGACCGACCTCGTCGGGAACGTCGTCTTCCTGGACAAGAACACGGCCTCGGTCGTGCCGAACGCGCCCGCGGCCGGCTACGTGGCCGGCGGCATCGAGGGGGAACTGACGCAGGAAGGGCCCGCGACCGGGACGGTCGGCGTGGACGTGGTCCTGCCAGACCTCCTCCAGGAGGACAGCCAGTACCGCATCACGTTCACCGACACGACCAGCGCGCGGCTCACGCAGGGCATCCGCATCGAGGAGACGGCGTCCGGCCGGACGGTCTACGAGGCGGCGGTCTTCGACAGCACGGCGCTGGCGCGCCAGATGCTCGACGGGATGATCTTCCACGTCAGCACGCCGGCCCAGGCCGCGCCCGTGACGGCGGGCTGGGTGGAGGGCGACGCCAACCTCCCCGCCCGCATCGACCAGCCGGAGTCGGACCGAGCGGTGCCGGTGCCGGACGACATCGAGATCCGGTTCGGCGCGATGGGCGTGGACACGACGTTCAGCCAGTTCGTGTTCGAGCCGGGCACGCCGGTCGACTTCGAGGTCTTCGGCCTCACGTCCGGTCGGAAGTACGACTTCTTCCTCGAAGAGGTGGCCCCGGCCGACGGGCGGATCACGCCGGGCGACGTGCTGACGCTGGTGTTCGACCGGCAGGGCTTCCGCTACAGCCTCGGCTGGGAGTTCACCTTTGGGGTCCCTGGAAACGGCGAGGTCCGCCTGCCCGAGGCGGGCGACGTCTTCCGGCTGACGGTCACGAAGCCGTTCTCGTCGCTCGACGCGGTCACGTTCTCGACGACGGCCTCGCGCTTCGACGCGGCCGAGGCGACCGCCAGCCTGGAGAACATCTACGTGGTCCCGGACCCGTACGTGACGAACGCCTCGTGGGAGCGCCCGCTGTTCAACGCCTCCGGGCGCGGCGAACGGCGGATCGACTTCGTCAACCTGCCGCCCCAGTGCACGATCACCATCTACAACATGGCTGGCGTGCTGGTGCAGACGCTGGAGCACGACGCGATGCTCCAGGACGGCACCGAGAGCTGGGACCTCGTCTCGAAGGACGGCCTGAGCGTCGCCTTCGGGGTCTACATCTACCACGTCGACGCCCCGGGCCTCGGGGACTACATCGGCAAGTTCACCCTCATCAAGTAGGCACCGACGATGACGCACTTCTCCCTGCGACGGCTCGCCTGCTGTACCCTCGGGGCGGTCTTCGCGGCCGCGCCGGTCTTCGCCCAGGAGGTGGATGAGCCGCCCGGCTACGTCGACGGCGTGACCAACGCCGGCACCAGCGCCGCGGCGTTCCTCCAGATCGGCGTCGGCGCGCGGGCCCAGGCCATGGGCAACGCTGGCACCGTCGTCGTGAACGACGCGACGGCCATGTTCTGGAACCCGGCCTCGGTGGCGACCCTGGACGGCACGGCCCACCTCGCCTTCGACCACACCGACTGGCTGGCGGACACGCAGCTCGACTACGTCGGCGCCGTGCTCCCGCTCTCGGCCAGCTCGGCCGTCGGGCTGAGCGTTCTCAGCTTCCAGATGATCGACGAGCACCCGGTGCGGACGGTGGAGCAGCCCGAGGGCACGGGCGAGTTCTACAGCGCCTCCGACCTTGCGCTGGGCCTGACCTACGGCGTCGCGCTGACGGACCGCTTCGCGGCCGGGCTCACGGGCAAGTACGTCCACGAGCGGCTGTGGAACGAGACGGCCTCGACGTTCGCCGTCGACCTCGGCGTCCGCTACCGGACCACGCTGCCGGGCCTCAACCTCGCCGCCAGCATCAGCAACTTCGGCGGCGACCTCCAGCTCGACGGCCGCGACCTCCTCCGGCCCTACGACGACGACGAGGGCAACGCGAGCAACGACCAGCTCAACGTCCGCCTCGACACCGACCCCTACAGCCTCCCGCTCTACTTCCGCTTCGGACTCGGCTACGAGCGGTCGTTCGGCGACATGCACAAGGTGGTGCTGGCGACGGACCTGCTCCACCCGTCGGACAACAGCGAGGCCGTGAACCTGGGGGCGGAATACACCTTCTGGGACACGCTCTCGCTTCGGGGCGGCGCGCTGGCGCTCTTCGAGGAGGACCGCACGGGCGGCTTCTCGCTCGGGGCCGGCGTGCAGCGCCGCGTGGCCGGCGGCCTCCGCCTCTCGGCCGACTACGCCTACGCCCAGTGGGGTGTCCTCAACGACACCCACCGCTTCACCGTCAGCATCAGCCGGTAACCCTCGCCTCGTCCCCCCCCTCGCGCACCCCACCGAGACCATGCCCAAGTGGTATTTCCTCCTCCTCGCGCTGGTCGTGAGCGCCTCCAGCGCGCACGCCCAGCAGCTCATCATCAACGAGTTCCTGGCCGACCCCGCCGCGGACGTCGCCAGCGGTGACGCCAACGGCGACGGCATCCGCGACGCCCAGGCCGACGAGTTCGTCGAGATCCTCAACGTCGGCCGCGATTCGCTGGACCTGACCGGCTGGCGCCTCGGCGACGACGAGCGGGTCAACTTCACCTTCCCCGAGGGCTACAAGCTGGCCCCGCTCGAGTTCGTCGTCGTCTTCGGCGGCGGCGACGTGACGGGCTTCCCGGGCTACGACGCCGACCCGACCAAGACGCGCGTCTTCGCGCCGGGCGACAGCGTCGGCAACGGGCTCGCGAATGGCGGCGAGACCATCGTGCTGCTCTCGCCCGACGGCAGCGCCGACACCTACGTGAGCTATGGATCGCGCGCCGGCGCCGGCGCGCCGACCGGCGGCGAGCTGGCGGCCGTCACCTTCGAGTACACGTACGACGTCTCGGCGGCGGCCAACGAAGACGTCTCCGTGACGCGGAGCCCCGACGGCGACATCTACTCGGCCAACCCGTGGGCCAAGCACACCGACGTTCGCACGACGCCCTTCTCGCCGGGCACGACGCTCGACGGCGACATCAAGGCCACGCGCGTTTCCCCGCCGCCGTCCATCATCATCAACGAGGTGCTGGCGGATGTGCCCGCCGACGTGACGCTCGGTGACGCCAACGGCGACGGCGAGCGGAGCACCGGCGGCGACGAGTTCGTCGAGCTGGCGAACGTCAGCGACGAGCCTGTCGACCTCTCAGGCTGGACGCTCGGCGACGACGAGACGAACGTGACGTTCACCTTCCCGCAGGGCTACGTCCTCCCCTCGCGCGCCATCGTTACGGTCTTCGGCGGCGGCGACGTCTCGAACGTCCCCGGCTACGATCCCGACCCGCTCCAGACGCGCGCGTTCATCGCCGACAGCACCCACCTCGGGACCATCGGCAACGGGTTCGCCAACGGCGGCGACATCATCCTGCTGCTCTCGCCCGACGGCAAGAATGACACATACTTCGCCTACGGAACGCTCGCCACTGGCGCCGGCCCGGCTGAGGGCAAGTACCCGGCCGGCACCACCTTCGAGTTCGAAATCAACACGGCCGCGAACTCGGGCAACGACAACTCGGTGACCCGCTTCCCGGACGGCAACATCAACAAGGCCGACCCCTTCGTCCAGCACCTCACGGTGAGCAGCGCTCCGTTCTCACCGGGCACGACCATCGGAGGCGGGACCATGTTGCCCCCGCCGCAGCCGCCGATCACCGTCGTCATCAACGAGGTCCTCGCCGACGCTACGACCGACGCCAACGGCGACGGCACGGTGGACGCGATGCAGGACCAGTTCATCGAGCTCGCCAACACGAGCGACGTGATGCCGGTCGACCTCTCCGGCTTCTCCGTCGGCGACGCCAGTGGCACGACGTTCACGTTCCCCGAGGGCTACACGCTGGCGCCGCTCAGCTTCGTGGCCGTCTTCGGCGGCGGCGACGTCTCGAACGTGCCCGGCTACAACGCCGACCCGACGATGACCCACGCCTTCGCGGCCTCAGGCATGCTCGGCGACGGGCTCGCGGCCTCGGGCGACATCGCGGTCCTCCGCTCGCCGGACGACGCCTATGACGCCTACGTCGCCTTCGGCACGGCGGTCGGGACGGAGCCGACGGGTGCCTCCTGGGAGTTCTCTCAGAGCACGGCCGCCTCGGCCTCGACAGGCAGCTCCATCACCCGCAACGCCGATGGCGAAACGGCCGCCCTCGATCCCTTCGCGATCCACAGCGACGTCTCGGAGCTGCTCTACTCGCCGGCCCAGACCATCGACGGCCTCAACCGCATCGGCGACTTCATCGACGTCGAGCACCCGTGGGGCACGGGCTACGCCCTCCGCTTCAAGGCCTTCGAGCGTGACCGTGTCGTGATCAAAGAGGCCGCCTCGCTGCTCCCGCCGACGCTCAACCGGGGGACCATTGAGATGTGGTTCAAGCCCGACTCGCTGCTCACGGCGAACACGCACGCGCCGGACTGGACCTACCTGTTCACGAAGAACCTCAGCGGCAACATGGAGGGCGATCTCGGCATCGGCTTCCCGCGCGGCGAGGGCCGGATCGACTTCTTCATGCAGGACGGCTCCACGACGGTCAGCACGTTCACCAGCGACGACGTCAACGAGGTGTTCTACCCGCGCTGGTACCACCTCGCGGCGACCTGGAACACGCAGGAGGGCAAGATGCGCCTGTTCCTCGACGGCAAGCTGGTCGACGAGATCGACTCGACGATGCCGCTGCTGGGGGGGACGCAGGCCATCGCCATCGGCGGCGGCAACGAGGACCTCTGGAACACCCGCTACGAGAGCTTCCGCGGCCAGATCGACGAGGTCCGCTTCTCGGCCGTCGACCGCTACCAGGCCGACTTCGAGCTGCCGACGGCGCCGTTCGAGTCCGACGTGTTCACCATCGCGCTCTGGCACCTCGACGAAGGCGCGGGGGCGATGGCGGCCGACGCCACCGGCAACGGTTTCGACGGCACGCTCGGCGGCGAAGACGCCGAGGGCAACCCGGATCCGGACTCGATGCCCGACTGGGTCGACATCGAGCTCGTCACGGGCGTCGAGGAGGACAGCGAGGCTGGCCCGCAGTTCACCCTGGACCAGAACTTCCCGAACCCGTTCGCGGGCGAGACGACGATCCGGTTCAACACGCCGCGCGCGTCCAGCGTCCAGCTGAACGTCTACAACGTGCTCGGCCAGCGCGTCGCCACGCTGGCGGACGGCGAGGTCCAGGCCGGGACGCACACGCTCCGGCTCAACGGCAACGCCTTCGCCAGCGGCGTCTACTTCTACGTCCTTGAAGCCGAGGACGTGCGCCTCGTCCACCGGATGGTGGTCGTGCGGTAAGCCCGCCGGTCGATTCTTGCGACGCCGGCGGCCAGGAGTGACGGCCTGGCCGCCGGCGTCTGGACCCGGGACATCGGAAAGGCCCACCGGATGGCCGCCGAGATCAAGGCCGGCACGGTGTGGGTCAACACCTACAACCAGTACGACTCCTCGTCGCCCTTCGGCGGATACA